>CANBTO010000259.1 GCA_947372405.1 Verrucomicrobiaceae bacterium | reverse complement strand
GTTTGGTTTTTTAAGCCATCCGCAGTCATGAGACAATGCCTTGGATATTCAACAAAGTGAAATTCGCCATTCACGTGCGCGCCGGAACATCAGCGAGCCGAGAGATCGTCAAATCGCCATCCTGAGCCGGTTATTGCGCTTCACACTTTGAGAAGCTCCGAGAATTTCCAGCTCTAACGGTTGCGCGGCTGATGGAATCGATATTGCCCTGCCACGTCCATTAGGGCCCGGCCACCACCTTCACCCGCCCGAAGCGCTTTGCTGAAGCAGGTGCCGTGTCGGTGATGGTCACGCGTTCCCACTCGCTGTCGATGGATTGCACAGTCTCCGTTCCCATGGCGGCGGCCCAGCCGTCAGAACCGACATCGGTTAGATCGGAGGAAAACTGCGGGGTGTAGGTGAGCCCGGAATTTGCCGATGCTTTGCGGCGGATATATTGGATGGAGAACACCGCTGGCTGCCCGGTCCGGCGAATAAGTGGCAGGCCGCTGGTGCCGGTGCCTGCGGTGAGGATCGGGAGGCCGGCTTGCGTGGGGTTCAGGCCGAAGGCATATTCGACGAGGTTGACCAGCCCGTCGTGATCCGGGTCCGCATTGTCGGCGGCGTCCCCGCTGTTGTTGATGTTGCCAAAGTTCGCTTGTCGCCAGGATTGCACGGCGGTAAGGGGGTTGACCGTCACGTTGAAGGAGGCGGTGCCAACATTGTTGACCGGGTCCGTGGCCGTCACTGTGACAACCGTGGTGCCGATGGGGAAAACGGTGCCACTGGCCTGGGAATAGTTCACGGTGGAAACTCCATTCGCGTCGGTGGCGTTGGCTGCGGAATAGATGACAGTTGCGCCGGATGCGCTGGTCGGATCCACGGTGACATTGGCGGGCGGCGTTACCACTGGCGCTGTGGTATCGATCCTGACATTGGAGTTCGAAACCGCAGCAGCGGTGTTGCCCAAGGCATCCTGATAGCTGAAGAGGACGTTGTAAGTGCCGTCCGGAATGCTGGTGCCGCCGTTAATGCTGGCGATCTGAGATGCGGACATGGGGCTGGCCGGATCAAAGGTGAAGCTGTGAGCCCCGGCGGTTTCCTGTGAGGCGGCCAGAGCAAGGGTGCGGTTGGCTGAGCCAGTGAACAGCAATCTCACCGAGCCTGACTGCGCGGTTTCCGGCAGGGTGAAGGACAGGCTGACGGGGGCGGAGGTGAGAAGGTTTGTGGGCGGAGCGGTGAGCGTCGGCGTCATGGTGACGGTGTCCATAGTATAGGTCTGCCCCGTGAACGGCAGGGGGGTAGCGGTCACTGGCGACTGGCCGGAGTTGTTAGTGAGTGTGAGGGTCAGGGTGCCACTGCTGGTGCTGGTATTGACCGGCACGTTCCATGTCAGGCCTCCATCCGTAGTGGTAGGGGTGCCGACAGCTGCCCCGGCGGTAACGGTGCCGGAGAGTGAGAAGTTGCTGGCAGACACCCCTGTGACGGTGGAGGAGAAAGCCAGCGTCCAGTTCACCGTGGTGGTGTTGGTTGGATTGGAGTTTGCGATGTTGAGTGACGAGACGGCGGGAGGCTGCAGGGTGGTGAAGGTGGCGACAGTGGTGTAGTTGGTGCCCTTGCTGTTGGTCGCATACGCTTTGAACGAATAGCTGGTGCTGGCCGTGAGGCTGTTGACGTTCACCGTGAACACCCCGGTGGTGCCGCTGGCTGTCACTTTGACCACACCACTACCGCCAATAAGCGGGTCGGGGTTGGTGGCGGTGGCGGAACAAACTACCCCCCGCTCGCTGATGGTCGAGCTGTTGTCGCTGGTGACGTTGCCTCCAAGTGTGGCGCTTGTTTGAGTGATGCCCGCGCTCGTTGCAGTGGTGACCGTTGGGGCCGTAATGAGGTTGTAGCCGATTACGTCCAGCGCCTGGATGTCCACCGCCGTGAGGTCGTTTTTCACGCCGGCGGAGCAAAAGGCGTTGCATGCGTCAGGGAGGCCGCTCGCCCAGTCCTGAGGGTCACTGTTATCGCCGTTCGGGTGGTTGTAGTTCCCGAGGTTGGTGGAGCCGCCGTTGATTGAGAAATAGACGCCTGTGTCCGTCTGGTTGATGCTCCTCACGCCAGTGGATTTGTAACGAAACAAGTCATAGGGGAGATAATCCGGACCGCCATTCCCAAAGTCTCTGCCCAAACCAAAGCCGCGGCCAAGAATCTCGGTGATTTCGTGCATGGCCAGCCCGATGAAGTCAAATTTACCCGCCACCGCCCTGTTGGCAGAGGCATACGTGTAGGCATATCCCGTACCAAAGGTGAACGTCCCGTCCGTGGTCAAGTCGTCGACGGCCAGGCCCATTGCTTTGGCTTGGGCCTTGGTGGTTGCCCAGTGACCTCCAGCGGTAGGATCACTCACGGGTATGTTCGCGGTCGCGGTGATGTCGTCAGGCGTGGTCGCGTCGGTGAACAGTTTATTGCGGACGGCCGAGTAACTGTAATATCCCCGTAGGATGGTGTTGCTACCGCCGAGGATGGAGGTGCCGCTGGCCGCGGCCAACGTGATGTTCACGTGGATGGGATCGCTGTAGAGTGCGGAGATTTGTCCCGCGGCATAGTCGAACGCAGCTCTCGCGCTGGCGGCGTCCGCTGCCGAGATGATGCCGGTGTTGGACAACGTGGCATCATCGATACGTGTGATGGTTAGGGCATGTGCAGGCAAAGCGCCAAGCATCAGGAATGCCCGGCAGACGAAGCGCAGGAAGCTGAACAGGTGGGCATGTTTGCAGGGTGCGAGCATGAGTGTGTGGGTAGGGCTCGCAGAGCGGGATGTGGGCGAAGGGCTATTTGAAGACAAGGTTGAACAGGCCGTCGTGGTATGGATCAGTCTGGGTGGTGGGCAAGTTGCGGTCTTGGCTTGAAACATCCGCCGCATCTGCGCCGCGGCAGATGGTCATAAAGCTATCATTGAAAAGTATTCCGTTGAGGAAGTTGAAGTAAGGCAGGGATGCCGGGTTCTGGCGGTTTCCGAAATTTTGAAGGGCAAACCAATCTGGCAAACTTAGCTTTCCGGATCGCTTTGCCAAGATTTCTTTTGGTTGCGGATTCTTGGCGGGCATCTGGTTTATTAGGAGCCAATCCACATTTCCAGCCCTCCGTTCCGACCACCGGCTCTTTCAACGGCCTTCACTCCAAGGGCAAGTTCCTAGCCTTGTAGTCAGTCACTATTGAACGGTTCCGGAATCGCCTTCTTCAATGCTCACACGCCGGCGAGCCACCCGGATACACCACGCCGCTCGTAATCCGCACCTTGTCCCGGGCCTCCAGGAAGCGGAGCAGGCCGTCCAGATCCATGCCCATCGCCGAGCCGGTGTGGAAGGTTACATGCCGCCCGTAACCCTCGCTCACGATTTCCATCAACTGGCTCAGGCGGATGCCGTCCGGATAGGTAGCGACAAGGTCGATGATGTCGTGTCCGTGGATGGCGATGGCGTCTGTCATGATTGGGATTATACGGGTGAGAGCGTCCTGCGGCAAGTTCGGCGGCAGCCGCAGGAAAAGCAAGACCGTGATGCCCGCGACCACGCGCACCGGCGGAATTTCGCCCCACCCCGTGTCATGAGGAATTGATAGAAACCACGTGTTTCTTCCCTCAACACCAACCCCAATTCATACACCATGAATCCAAACCATGCTCAAAACCAATCCCTCCTCGACGCCGTATGCCGCCGTGGAGTCCTCGTCTCCACCTCCGTCCGTTACTGGCGTGGTTGCAAACGTCTCAATCCCGAAGACCTCGGGCTCGATCCCGCACACGTCTCCGACCGGCTCATCCAACTTGGTCACAAACGCCTGATCCCGCGCGACGCCTTGCAAGCTTTCGCCCTGATTGAATCCCGGGTGCAGGCCACCGTCGAAAGCTCCAGCTTCCCATTCCTGGGCGGCATCGGTCGCTTCGTGCCCAACCCCCGTCTCGGTGATCTCACCGACAAGCTCGACAAGTTGCGCGACGAGTTCCGCGAAGCCACGCTCGAATTTGTCGCCGGGTATTCTCCGCTGCGTGAAAACGCGATGACCGAATGGCGCGAGGCCGCCCGCCACATGAACGGCAGCGCCGAGCGCCTGATCGCCACCATCGAACAATCGTTCCCGCCCGCCGGGGACATCGCCAAGCGTTTCGCCTTCGAGACCCGCTTGTTCCAGATCGCCGCGCCCGACAGCATCCGTCTGGAAGTGGCCGAAGGCATGGAGCAACTCGAAGTGGCGGACGACCGCCGCCGCATCGCCGAGGATGCGTCACGCCGCCTGCAATCCGACCTCGACGGATTCATCCGTGAAAGCGTCGCCAGCATGCGCGAGGAAACCGCACGTCTCGCCAGTGAGGTGCTTGCCACCATCGACGGATCTGAGAACGGCGTTCACCAACGTACGCTCAATCGCCTCACCACGTTCATCGACAGCTTCCGCAGCCTGAACTTCGCCGGCGACCAGCAGTTAGAGCAGACGCTCGAACGCTTCCGCCGCGACCTGCTCACCCGCAGCGCCGAGGACTACCGCAACGACAGCGGGGCGATGGCATCCCTAACCGAAGGCCTGTCACGCCTCCGTGAAAACGCCGTGCAACTGGCCCGCGCCGATGCGCGCGAAGTCATCTCCCGCTTCGGGCAGATGGGCACGCGCAGACTGGCGGCGGTCGGCTGATCCTAACAACACATCCGGTGGCCCGGTGGGAGTTTGCGCTTCCGCCGGGCTGCTGATAATCTCAACCCAATCCACCACCATGAACCACTCACCTGAAACGACAGCGAAGAAGGCAGTGCGTGATGCGGTGGCTTATCTGAAGTCCTGCGACATCCGCGTGCCTGACTTCAAGCTGACGGCGCATCTGCCGGAGAAAGGACGAATCGGCGGCTCCTATGTCACAGGATTCGGCGGCGAGCTGCACCTCAACATGGGCCGCTACCCGACCTCCTTCATCCGCAACTGGTTCGCGATGCATGAAATCGGCCATGTCCTGTGGGCCACCCACCGGCCGCTCCGCTGGAAATGTTTCAGAGAAGCGTTCGGCGAACCACAACCCGGGAACTACGACGCTATTCACAAAAGCGAATCGTGGAAGACAGCGGGGACCCACCTTTTCTCGTGGGCGTCCGGCCCGCACCGTCCGAAGGGACAGCCTTCCTGGTATGGCGCGCGTGCCGGCGGCGAGGAACGCTTCTGCGAGCTGATTGGCCTGATGTATGCCCACGGCGATTTCGCGCAACCTCCGCCCGGGGATCTCGCCAAACTATGGGACTGCTGCTGGGAACACGGACTTTCCCGGATGACCTCAACCCGCCCCGCACGCCATGCCCTACACACGCAAAACACCCCGGCGTCTCCACCGACACATCATCACACTCGCGGACCTCATCAAAGCGAACTGTCAGGTCACCGCTGAAATGGAGCAACTCGGGCTCTGGGCCGACGAACTGGACGATGTGGACGTCTGGCTCGTTCCCGTTTCCTACGCCTGCTACGGCTGGTTCCAACCCGAGGCCGACATCTACATCCCGGCGGTGACCGGAGCGCATTTGTCCGATTTCATCAGCGGCCACCACACGCGCCTGACCGACGTGTTGCGCCACGAATGGGCGCATGCGCTGGCGGACCGCTGCTACGAACTGGTAGAAACCAGACGTTTCGTGCGCACCTTTGGCGGTCACTACGACACGCATGTTCCCTTGCGCGCCTACGACCCCAGTCACCATCTCACCCCATACGCCGCCGCAAGCCCGTGTGAGGACTTTGCGGAGACGTTTCATTTCTATCTGCGCCACAAGGGGCGACTACCGCTGCGCCCGACCTGCAAACCCGCCATCGCCCGCAAATGGCAGTTCGTCGAGTGGATGGCGGGAAGGATTTCCGGGCTCTCCTGAGCCACCCTCCAGCGCCGCATCCAAAAGCCACTTCCAGCCCGCCCGGCCACAAACCCGGCGGGCTTTTTCGTGCCCCTGAATCCGCACCGAACCTTTCTCTAACACGTCATCCACATCACCCGACACGCCCACTTCGTTCCAGCAGCCTGATTTTCCAACCAATCCTATTTCTCCCAAAACCACATCCACTCGACCCGCCAATCTCACCACCTCCGAAGCAACTTCCCCACCTGACTCCAAACATCCCCGCTGACTCCACGCGAAGGGCGGTTCCTCCAATCCGGAAGAGCCGCCCCTCGTGCATTTTGACCCGGCATAGTCAACGACGACGCCGGATCACGAATCACTTCTAACAAATAACCAATAACGCAATCCACCATGTCCCACTTCACCACCATCCAGACCCAGATCCGGGATCTCGATGCCCTCAACGACGCCTGCGTCGAGATGGGCTTCAAGTTCCTGCCCAACGCCAGTTGCCGGGGCTACGCGGGCGTCACACGCAAGGCTCCGCATGTCATCCAGCTCAAAGGCCCCTACGACATCGCCGTCGATCCTTCGCCGGAGAAAGACGGCAGCTACGGCCTGACCACCGACTGGTGGGACGGGCACGTTGCCAAGGAAGTCGGCATCGGCTACGGCCGACTGCTGCAATCCTACGGTGTCCACAAAACGATGCGCGAAGCCCGTTCACGCGGACTGCGCAGCACCCGCCGGGTCGAAGCCGATGGCTCGATCCTGCTCACCCTGGAAGGAGGTTCGCTGTGAGCCGCCGCATCCACGTCCGCGTGTCTCCATCTGGAGACATCACCGTCGAGGCCGAAGGATTCCAAGGCAAAGGCTGCGAAGCCGCGACCAAGGCCATCGAGGACGCTCTCGGCAAACCACGGGATCGAACCCGCAAACCTGACTTCTGGCGGCAATCCAACCGACAGAGCAACCACCAACAACTCGGAGGCGAAGGAGGCTCGTAAGCTATGAGCCAAACCCTTCGCTTCAACCCCGGCGGTCACATCGACTGCCTCTACACTGAAGCGATCGATCTTCGTGCGCTCGGCAGACTCACCGTCTTCCGGGCCACGGACATCCGCTTCTGTGAACGCACCCAACTCTGGAAGGTCCGCTGCGCCTCCACCGGCAAGCTCCTCCACAGCGATCCCTCGCGCGAGGCCTGCCTCGC
>CANBTO010000258.1 GCA_947372405.1 Verrucomicrobiaceae bacterium | reverse complement strand
CGTTCCAGGGTGAAATGGCGTGGATTTGGCAGCGCCTGTTTCGAGCCGGTAGGTGCCTTTGAAGCCGCGCCAGTGGAGTACGCCATGCGCGTCGGTCGTGAGGGTTTCACGGGTGTGCCAGCGTTTTCCGACCCAATCTTCCCAGACTTGGCCGGTGGGTTTGATGGTCCAGTCTTTTTGCCACAAGGCCGCCTCGGGCAGCCAATGACGGCCTTCCCAGAAACCCCATAGCAGAAATCCGTCGTAGGCCGGATGGCTGAAACTCACCATCAGGCTGTCGCGCAGGTAGTCGGCGGCGAGTTGCTCGTCGCCGTTCGTGACGATGTCGAACTCGGTGATGACTTGCTTGGGTACCACGGTGGCGAAGCGATCAGTGATGCGTAACTGGTCTTCCGGCGAAGGCAGGAAGCTGCTGTGGAAATGAGCCTGATTGCCGAGTCCGTCCACCCGGATGCCGTCGCGTTTGAATTTTTCCAACAGCTCATAGGTCTTGTCCTGCTGGGGACCGGGGCGGAAAAGCTGATCCTCGTTGATGCAGAGCGGAAGCTTCGTTAGACGGCGGGCTTCGCGAAAAACGTCCATCCCGAGCGTATCGAGCGGCGGGCCTTTTTGCCCGAGCAGCTCCGCGCCCTGCCACGCGATTGGATGATTGATCACATCCCACTCGATCACGCGGTCGCCGATGGTGGTGATGCGCTTCCTAACGCTTTCCAACAGATCCGTTTTCAATTTTTCCGGATTGCTCAGCCGGGTTCGCGTCCAACCATCGACGGCTTCCTGGATCAGATAATGGCCGCGAATCGCGATGCCGTTCGCCTTTAGCCAGATCAGGCTTTTTTCCAGCTCATCCCGACCCTTCGCATCGTGGGGAAACGAGTCGGGTTTGAGATCGTTTTCAAAAACCACCTTGCTGAAGGTCCGCTGGGCGATGGCGCGGTAGCGGTCGCCATCCGGGGTTTCTTGGGTCAGCATGCCACGCGTGATGCAGGAACCGAAGCCGAACTCGTGGCGGTCCAGCTCGACGGTGACGGTGCTGTTCGCTAACGGATGACCGTCGGCATCGACGAGTTGCACGGCGTAGTCCGCCTTGCGGATTTGATCGATGCGGGTGAGCGCGGCATTCCGCCATGGGGCGTTCGCTTCGCGGCCGGGATAGGTGATTTTTTGGTGTGGGAGTTTTTCAAGTGGAAAATCTGGGCCGTAATCCAGCACGCGGACCTCGGCGATTTCCACCGTCTGCACCCGCTCGCCGAGGAAGAGGGTCAATTCGCCCTGACCTTCCGGCACGTCGAGGCCGGCGCTGAAAGGTTGGTTCACCTGCTCCCACTCGCGGCCGATTTTCGCCGGGGCGGTCATGCCGACGGCGGCATACGACGGCTTGGGGAGCTGCACTTTCGCAATGACCTCACCGCTGCCATCACCCACGCTGCGGGCCATATAACAAACTAACAGCCGGTCGCCATTTTTCACCGTTCCCGCCGTGAGCGGCGTCGTCAACTGCGCGCTCCATGGTTTCCCCGGAGTGGCGGTAACCACCGTGATCCGCATGGCTGCGGAAAATGGCTGACCGGTCACTTCCACCTTGCCGGCGCTGCCGCCATTGCCGCCAGCCGCGGTGATTTTGCCTTGCGTGGTCACCAGCTCGACGCCGCCGGGTGGCAGCGTTTCGGCGGCGGGACAGGGAATGACCGTCAGAAAGATGACGGAGAAGGCGAGGGTGCGCATGGGTGTTAGAAATTCAGATGAGATCGGCCAAGGCGCTTTCCAAAGTAGGATAGCGAAACTCGAAGCCATCCGCTTCAAGCGCGGTAGGCAGGGCGCGCTGACCGGCGAGCAGGGCGCTGGAGAACTCGCCAAGCGCGAGCTTCAGGGCGAATGGGGGCACCGGGAAAACCGCCGGGCGGTGCAGCGCGGCGGCGAGCTTGCGGGTCAGCTCGCGATTGCGCTCCGGGTGCGGCGCGGTGCCATTGACCGGACCCGCTAAATTTTCCGAGAGCACGGCATGGACGATGGCGGCGCGCAGATCAGTTAGATGAATCCACGGCATCCATTGCTCGCCCGAGCTAAGTCTGCCGCCAAGGCCGAGCTTGAAGACGCTGCGGAGTTTTTCAAACGCGCGGGCGTTTTTCCCGAGGACGATGCCGATCCGCAGGCAGACCACGCGGACCCCGAGCGACTCGGCATCCCACGCAGCCTCTTCCCAGTCGCGGCAAAGGTTGGCCAGGTAGCCACGACCTTTGCGGGAGGTGTCCGTTAGAATTTCATCGCCGCGGTCGCCGTAAATCCCGACGGCGGACGCATTCACCAACACCTTCGGACGCTTCCCATCTGGAAGCTCCGCGATGGCCTCAACCACCCGGGCGGTCATGCCCACGCGGCTGTCATGGAAGTGGCGGCGGGCGATCTTGGTCCAACGCTGGTCGATGGGTTCGCCAGCGAGATTGATGACGGCGTGGTGTTTGGAAAAATCCAGTTTTTCGGGAGTTTGCCACTGGTCGATGTTGGAGATCGGTCCGGTTCCCGCCCGGCTGATCCCAGTGGTAGCGATACCATTTTCCGCCAGCAGCGCGGGCAAGCCAGACCCGATGGACCCAGTCACTCCAACGATGGCGGCACGCTTGGCGATCTGCATGGCGCATGATGGCCGGGAATCACGCGGCGTAAAACAGTTTTACACCCGACAAGTGGCGGGCTTTCGCCCTTTACTTCACGCGCTGGGGGTTTTCTTATCACGGCGATGCTGAAACTTGGTGCATGGATCCTCTCCCCGCTGCTTTGCCTACCGCTTGCTGCCCAGGAAAATCAGGTCCTGCCCGAAGCGGCGGCCGCCTCGCCAGCGGTCGATACGATCAAACCGGTGCCGCCCCCTGAGATCCCCTTCGGCACCCCAGATGCCGAAGCCATCGCAATGCCAAAGGATCTGAACATCAGCAACTACGGCGGCGGCACCATCGAGGGCATCAAGGACGTGGGCCTGCGCTACTCCGGACCGGGCGTAAAAATCACCGGGGACAACGGCCTCGAAGCCTTCGCTGACAGCGTGGTCGTGGATCTGAAGGCGGCGACAGCGACCCTGATCGGCCACGTCAGCGTCTATCAGGGTAATATATTGCAGCGCGGCGAACGGGCGGTTTATTTCTATCAGCGAAAATTTCTCGACGCCAGCGGCTTGCGGGCCTCGCTTGATCCGATTTTGCTAGAGGCCGGGAAATTCACCGTCGAGGACCGGGGCGGAAAAAAAGTCTATGTCGGTGAAAATGCTGGCATCACCACCGATGACGAGGCGGACCCGAACTACTGGATCCGCGCCCGCAAAACCACCATTTATCCCGGCGAGAAAATCGTTTTCAACGACATGAAACTCTACGCCGGCGACCTCCCGGTGTTCTGGCTGCCCTATCTCAGCCAGCCCTTGGATGCAGACCTTGGCTATCATTTCATCCCCGGCTCGCGTTCTAACTGGGGCGTTTACCTGCTCAACACCTACGGCATCATGCTGGGCGGCAAAACCAATCCCGCGACCGGGGAAAATGAGGACGCTTGGCTGCTTTCCCGCTGGCACCTGGATCTGCGCTCCCTGCGCGGCGTCGGCACTGGCGTCGATCTCGTCGATACCCGGATCAAAAACAAAGACGAGATCAGCGGGCTGAGCTTGTACTATTTGTATGACCTCGCTCCGGATACCGAGAGTTCTGGAGTCCCACGGGGTGCGGTGTCCGAGGACCGCTACCGCGTCGACTTGAAGCACCGGCTAGAAATGAAGTTGCCGGATTGGCCGGGTAAAGTGGGCGACGCGGATTGGCGGATCGACACGAATTTAACCCTTCTGAGCGACCCGCACTACCTAGAGGATTTCCAGCCTAGGCTCTATCAGACAGATCCCGCGCCGGACAACACACTCGGCCTCTATCGGCGGGATGACAACTCCCTGCTATCGCTTTATGGGCGGTTCCGGATCAATGATTTTTATCGCTCGGACACCCGTTCGCCGGAGATTGCATTCGATCAAGCGCGAGCTCAGTTGTTCGGGCTGCCCTTGCTTCACGAGGGCAACACGTCATTCGGCATCATCGGGGAAACCGCCGGGGATCCCACGAAAAACTACATCATTGATCCCTTGTTAAAGCTCCCTCCAGGCGATCCTGCGGCCCCGGCGCTGCTCAACCAGCTCACCGGCTATGATCGGTTGCTGGCAGAGAAAATCCTCGCCCTGCCACCCGGCGATCCGCAGCGCGCCGCGATTCGTGCGCAACTGCTAGATTCCAACTACGCCCGTTTTAATACCTATCAGGACTTCTCGCTCCCGCTCACCTTCGGCGGCTTTTTTAATCTCACGCCGGATGTCGGCATCGGTTATTCGCGGTATTGGGCGGTTGACGGCCCCATCGACACTACGGACCGCACCTATCTCCACGCCGGGGCGGAAGCTTCGGTGAAGTTTTCAAAAAATCTCAGCGACTACCGGAATTCCCGGTGGGGGATCGACGGCTTCCGGCACATCCTCCAGCCGTATGTGAATTGGTCGGTGATTTCATCCAACGATTTTTCCGCCGATGATCCGATGGTGGATCGGCTCACGCCGACGACCCGTCCGCAGCCCTTGGACCCCCTGCGTTTCACCGCCGTTGACCAATTGCAGAGCTGGAACATCGTGCGCATGGGCGTCCGCAACGAGTTGCTGACCAAGCGGGATGCCCAGAGTTACGAGTGGCTTTATCTGGATACCTACATCGACGCATTCATCACCGATCCTGAGGGTATGCGGAATTTCTCCAACCTCTACAACGACGTCCGCTGGCAGCCGCTGCCTTGGCTCGGTCTGGATTTTGAAACTCAATTCCCCATCGCCAGCGGTGGCTCGGGCTTCAATGAATTCACCAGCCGCCTGCGCTTCATGCCCACCCAGAACTTCGAGTTCTCCCTCGGCTATCGGGTCTTGAACGGTCACCCCGTGCTCATCGACTCCAACCGCGTCGATCTCCAAGCCTATTACCGCTTGAACGAGAACTGGGGCGTCGGGACCCACCATATTTTCGAGTTCGCCGACGGCACCCTTGAATACGAGCAATACAGCGTCCACCGCGATTTGGGAAATTGGGTGGCCGGCCTTGGCTTCAGCCACAGCGACAACCGCGTGCAACAGCAATACGGAGTCATTTTCAGTCTTACTCTTAAAGATTTACCATCCGCTTCCTTGCCTTTCGAGATTGATGCGAAATAGTGGCCGCACCATGACACTTGCCCCGGCTCAACTCGTCGCCGCCCTGCGCTGGCGCTACGCCACCAAACGCTTCGACTCCACCCGCAAAATCCCCGCCGCGACTTGGGATGCGCTTGAGGAAGCACTGATCCTCACCCCTTCCTCCTTCGGCCTCCAACCGTGGAAATTTCTAGTCATCGGCGATCCCGGCGTCCGCGCCAATCTCGCCACCGAGTCGTGGCAGCAACCGCAAGTCACCGAGGCATCGCATTTCCTCGTCCTAACCGCCCGCACCGATCTGGACGCATCCGACATCGATGATTGGATGCGGTGTCTAACCGAAGTTCAAGGCAGTAGCCCTGATGCCGTTGCACCGCTCAAGGGCATGATCGAAGGTTTCGCCCAGTCCATGAGCCACGAGGCGCGGGCTGCATGGAATATCCGCCAAGCCTACATCGCTCTCGGTCAGTTGATGGCCGCCGCTGCGGTGTTAGAAATCGACGCCTGTCCGATGGAGGGCATCAGCACCGCTGGCTACGACCAGCTCCTCGGGCTGGCAGGCAGCGGCTATGCGACCGTGGTTGCCTGCGCCCTAGGCTACCGTGCGGCGGATGACAAATACGCCAGCCTGCCCAAGGCACGCTTTGACCGCTCGCGCGTGATCCGCCACGTTTGATTGCGGCACTTGCGAATGCCGCGATTTGCCATCTGTCGTAATGATTACTGCAGCGTGTAAACCAGTTGGTAGCCCGTGAAACCCACTTGCTTGCGAAAAGTTAGGAGCACTAAATACGGTTTCAAGGAAGGCACCTTTTTTTAACGACCGCCTGATGAGGCAGCAGTGCCGTGGGAGTTGACTTGTTCGCGTAGTTATTCTGCGCCGGGACGCCATCAGTATAGAGGATCGAGAAGCCAGAGCCCTTGAGTTCGCCATTCGCGCCGATGGTGAATTTCACCTTTTGGCCAAATTTGAAATTTGGAATTCCACTAGGCACCGCACCGATGCCAGCTTTGCCTTTCACGGTCAGGGTGAAGATTTTTCCCGTCGCGAAGTCGCTTTTATTGGCGGCTTGCACTTGGGTGAACGGCAGCAGTGCTCCGGCTCACACGATGAGTTGGAGGAGTAGTTTTTTTCATGGGGATATTCAAATGATGTGGGACTTCATGGCAGAATGTTTCCTGCGAAACAAGGTGAAGTAATTTCAAGCGGTCGCCTTACGGCACACGGAAAATTTTCTGGTTCGAGGGGTCGCGCGCGAGTTGGCCTGATTTGAAGCCGGCCACGTCGATGACGTTATACGGCTCGTAGGGACTGAGCACCTGGTCTGGATTCGCGGTGCGCTGGGCGGTCGGGTAGCCGCCAGTCGCGGTAGGCGGCGGGGGCTCGGGCTGGGGGTTAGGGGCCGGTGGATCACCGCTAGTGGTGCCGGTATTCGGGTCAACCGGACCGTAAGGAGGCGGATTCTGTGGGTGACGATGCGTCGGCGGAGAATCCGGATCGACACAGGAAACCAGCCCGGCGAGGCTGGCAACAACAAGAGGAAGGCTGAGTTTTAACATGGCTTCGGAACTAGGGTTGATGGATGGATATCGGCTCAGGACGAGCGTGCGAGTAGATGCTTGGAAAGTATCGCCAGCTTGTGAAACTTGGAAAGACGGTATCGCTTTTTAAAAACTTGGACAGCATCATCGCGCATTTTTTCCAGCAGGGTGTGATAAATATCCCCCATGATCCGCGCCGGGGCCAGCGCGGCGCGATCTTTGGTAGGCAAGACTGCGGCGGCTTCCTCGAAAAAAACCTCCGCCCGCGCGGCCTCATAAGCCATCAGCGCAAGGAAGCGCTCGTCCCGCACCCGGTTGCCGA
>CANBTO010000257.1 GCA_947372405.1 Verrucomicrobiaceae bacterium | reverse complement strand
ACCGTCCCGGACTACTATGGTTATGATGGGCAAGTGGCCGATGTTTCCAGCTTCTCGGCTCAAGGATTCAGCAAAGCCACACTCATCCTTGACGTTGCGAGACAACTCGACGGGCTCGGCACTTTCGGCAATGTGTCCATCTCGAACTCCTGGTCCGACACCTTGACCATAGATGGTGGTGCCCTCAACGGCCAGACCGGCAGCCTCACCTATCAACTGTTGCTCAACGCGGATTTTAAATGCGATAAAACCGCCGCTTTGCAAACTGCTTCGGCAGATGCTTTTAGTCATGCAAACGGTGTCGAGAACACACAGGTGCTCGTCATGGATGCGTTGCATTTGGTAACCCTTAAAAGGCAGGTGATCACCCAGACCGTAAATTTCACGTTTGGTGCGCCATTTCCGATTGATGCCGGTATGCACTTTCAATTCAAGGAAGGCTCTAGCAGCATCGCTAACGGCGAGACCGCACATTTTTCGGGCAAAACAGATCTGGCATGGGGAGGCATCACGCAGGTGCTGGATTCGGGATCTTCGGTGGTGACCAAATTCACCACTATTTCCGCAAGCGGGATGAATTATGGCCATGCCATCCTGCAGCCGCCGCACGATTTCAACGGTGACGGCAGTTCCGACCTGATTCTGCAGAATACCGTCACCGGAGCGCGAAGAATCTGGTTCATGAACAGAGCCATGCATGCCAGCACCGCCACCCTCGGTGTTGTGCCGACCACTTGGCGGATTTCGGGAGTCGGTGATTTCAACGGCGACGGCCAGCCAGACCTCGTCTGGCAGGAACCGGCCACCGGCGCGTTGAAGATCGACTTGATGGATGGCGTGAACGTAACCAGCACCAAAAAATTGCAGACCGTGGATGTCGAATGGCAGATCGCGGGAGTCGGAGATTTCAATGGCGACGGCAAACCTGACCTTGCCTGGCAGAATTCAGCCACCGGCGCGCGTCGGATCTGGCTCATGAACGGCACGTCTTACAGCGGCAGCTCGGCGAGTATCGGTAAGATCTCCACGGATTGGCGGATCGCTTGCATCGGTGATTTCAGCGGTGACGGAAAGCCGGATATTGTGCTGGAGAATTCAGCGAACGGAGCACGAAGGGTTTGGGTCATGAATGGAACCACCCACACCAGCTCCGTGAATCTGGCGGCGGCGGTGGGAGACTGGAGGATAGCAGGTGCGGATGACTTCAACAACGACGGCTGGCCCGACCTCGTTTTGCAGAACAAAAGCACTGGCGCGCGCAGCATCTGGTTCATGAATGGAGTAACCAAAATTGGCGCTAAAAGTCTGACCAATCCCGGCATTGACTGGCAGATGAGCGACTGATCCATTACATGAGAGCTGTCCTTGGTTGGTCACTGGTTGTTTTTTCAATATGGGCGAGGGAAAGCGGCGTTCTCACGCGGGTGTAGTATCCCAAACTTTCCTTATAGATTCATCTCAAGAGAAATTCAGCGCATCCATGTCGAAGACGACGGTGACGTCCTCCGGCAGGCTGGTGCGCGCGAGTATGGCCTGAATGTGGCGGGTGAGCGGCCGTGCGGAGTGCGAGCGCAGGGTGATCTGGAAACGGAACTGGCCGTGCGAGCGGACGAGCGGCGAGGGCAGCACCTCGCCGAGCGTGATGCCGTCCGGCAGGTTTTCCGCAAGTCGCAGGTGCAGCGTCTGGAGGGTGAACTCGGCGCGGCGTTCGTGGTTCGACCGGGCTGTTAGAACGGCGCAGTGGGCGTAGGGTGGGAATGAAAACTGCCGACGGAACTCCATTTCCTGCTCGGAAAACCCGTCGAAGTCATGTTTCCGCGCGAACTGTATGGACGGCGAGTGCGGCGTGAAGGTCTGCACGATCACCTCGCCCTCGAGCTCGCCGCGGCCAGCCCGGCCAGCCACCTGGGTGATGAGTTGGAAAGTGCGCTCGCCCGCACGGAAATCCGGCACATGCAGGCTCAGGTCCGCGTTAAGGATGCCGACGAGCGTGACGTTCGGGAAATGCAGGCCCTTTGCAATCATCTGGGTGCCGATGAGCACGTCGATCTTGTGGGACTTGAAGGCGTTGAGCGTGTCGCGCAGCGCGTGTTTGCGGCGCATGGCGTCGGCATCGATGCGGGCGATCTTCGCGTTTGGCAGCACCTTGGCCATGACCTCCTCGACCTTCTGCGTTCCATAGCCCTGCATGATGATCGCGGGGTCCTTGCACTCCGGGCACTTGCGCGGAACAATGGCTTGATGCCCGCAAACATGGCAGACCAGCCGTTCGTCCGTGCGGTGATAAGTGAGCGCCACCGCGCAATGCGGGCACTGGCAGACGTGGCCGCATTTCGGGCATTGCAGCGAGCGCGCGAAACCCCGGCGGTTGAGAAACAGGATCGACTGTTCGCCCTTCTCAAGCCGCTGCTCCAGCGCGACGCGCAGCCTGTCTGATAGAATCGCGGGAGCACCCTTGTGTTTCGCAGCTTCCAGCCGCATGTCCACGATGCGCACGAGCGGCATCGCCTGGCCGTCGGCGCGCTGGTCCAGCCGCAACAGTTCGTATTTCCCGGTCTGCGTGTTGTGCCATGACTCCAGCGACGGCGTGGCGGAGCCCAGTACGATCGCGCAGCCTTCGAAAGCCGCACGCAGCACGGCGACATCGCGGCCGTGATAACGCGGCACGTTTTCCTGTTTGTAGGTGTTTTCATGCTCTTCATCCACGAGGATGAGACCAAGGTTGGGCAATGGCGCGAAGACTGCGGAACGCGCGCCGATGACGATGCGGGCCACGCCCTTGCGGATGCGGTGCCACTCGTCGAAACGCTCGCCCTGGGAGAGATTGGAGTGCAGCACGGCCACCTGCTCCTGCATGGCGGCGAAGCGCGATTTGAAACGCCTTACCGTCTGGGGCGTGAGGGAAATTTCCGGCACCAGCACCAACACGGTTTTTCCGAGATCCAGCACATGCCGCGCGGCCTGGAGATAGACCTCGGTCTTGCCGGAGCCGGTCACTCCTAACAGCAGGATCGGCTTCGGAGCGTGGGCTTGCAGGCTTGTTAGAATGGCGTCCAGCGCGCCCTGTTGGTCGCTATTCAGCACGAGCGGTTGGGATTCGAGCACCTCTTCCATACTGTCCGCATCCGGATCGCGGCGCACGTCCTCGGTTTCCAAGCGCAGCAAGCCGGCTTTCTCCATGCCCTTGAGCGCGGCAGCCGAGCCATCGCCCAGATCCGCCACCGCCATCCGAAGGCCGGGCGAATGAATGAGCAGCGAAAGGATGGCATGCTGCCGCGGCGCTCGCCGGGCGAGTTTTTCCAGAACCGCCGCATCGGGGAGGGAGTCGAGCACCGCGATCCTGCGGGTTTTCGCGGAATTCTCCTCGGACCGAACGGCTTCCGGCAGCAGGGAACGGATCACGGTTTCGATCCCGCACGCGTAGTAATCCGCGATCCATTCGCCCATGCGCAACAGCACCGGAGTAATCAACGGCTCTGGATCGATCAGGGACTCCAGCTCGCGCAGCGCGAAGTCCATCTGTTCAGCTTCCGAAATGGAAAGCACGGTGCCGGTGGCGGATTTCCGACGCAGCGGCACCCGCACCCGGCAGCCCGGACTCACGTCCAGACCCGCCGGCACGGCGTAGTCGAAGACCAGCTCCGAAGGACCATCGATCAATACCCTCACGTTCACCGCCCCGAAGCTGACTCCGTCGGCCCGACGGGCCAAGATTCATTTCATGGAAAGAAGCGCATCATTTTTCTCCGCCGCAAAAACATGTTCAAAAGAACACTTTTCGCTTGCGGGGTCATTTGATCCGTGTTTGGATCTCCGACGAAATCAACCAACCGATCCCATGAAAGACAACGTCCTCGATCCATCCACCGCCGCGCGCCTGCCGGATTACGCCATTTACAAACCGAACTCACGCGGCACGGGCGGTGTGCTGCGATTCGGCATCAACCACGCCAAAGGCTGTGTTTTCGTCGATGCTGCGGCTCAGTCCGGCGAGAAACAGTTCGACTGGGAAAACAAGATCACCATGAAGTGGGGGCTTTCCGACATCGGAGCGGCTTTGGCCGCCCTCCAAGGGCGTCTACCCCAGGCGAAGCTCTTCCACCAGTCGGAAAAAGCCAGCAGCGCCTTCGAACTCACGACGCGTGAGGATCCCGACCGGGCGCCCTACCTGCTCACCGTTTCACGCCAGGATTCCGCGGACAAGTCGCTGCGGAAGGTGACGGTTCCGCTGACCCACCCGGAGGCGGCGGTTCTCGATACGGCTCTCCGAACCGCGGTTTCCAGCCTGCTCGGATGGTGAAGCGGCCAAGCCTTTATCACAGCCCGGGCGGATGTCTGACGACCGTGCCTATTGCGGGGCGGGTACGGGTTTGCCAACGTGGGCCAGAACGATCGCTCCCCCAGCCAGTATCAAGACGCAGGCCCGCGATTGTCATGAAGACATGTCCATTCCGCGTGTAAATGGTGATCCACTTGCCATAGCCTTTCTGACCGTAATTGAAGTAGCCCTTGGATGGCAGCGAACCATCCAACAGGCCCGCTTCCCGCAGGACGTATGAAACGGTGCCTGAGCAATCGTAGCCGCTGTCTTCCTGGTGGGCATGGCCGCCACCCCATTTGTAGGGCATGTTCTGCAGACGGTTCCCGGCAGCGATTGCCCGCTTTACAGCGTCGGGCGCGCTTCTTGGAGCGTAGGCGACCCCGCTTTTCAGCATGGCGGTGCGGCCGTATTCAAAATGGTAGCTGACCGGTTTGCGTGCCATCACTTGATGGGAGCACGAAACCAATCCACCCGAGAACGGGATCAGGGCGAGAAGCAGGAATAAAAATTTTTTCACGGCGGGCAGAGTATTCAATTATCAAGAATTGTAAATTACTTTCATGTGCAGTGATCGAGGTGGCTGATGACCTGGGTCAGTGCCCGCGAGCGGTGGCTGAGAGTGTTTTTCACCTCTTCGTCCAGCTCGGCGAAGGTCGCCTCATGGCCGTTCGGGATGAAGAGCGGGTCATAGCCGAAACCCGCGCCACCCCGCGGAGCATCGATGATGCGGCCCTCTACAGTGCCGGAAAAATCCGCCTGAGCCAAGCCCTCCCGCGCCAACACCATGGTGCATCGAAAGCGGGCGCGGCGATCGGATTTACCCTCCAAGTCCTTGAGCAGGCGGGCGTTATTGAGCGCGTGGTTGCCTTCCTGCCCGCCGAAACTCGATGACCAGACGCCCGGGGCTCCGCCCAGCGCGTCCACCTCCAAGCCGGAATCGTCCGAAAGCACCCAGCCCTCGATCACGCGGCTGATACCCTCCGCCTTGAGACGTGCGTTTTCCAGAAAAGTCGTGCCGGTTTCCTCGATCTGCGGGCATTCGGGTAACGCGGTGACATCGAGCACCTCGAAGCGGTCGCCGATCATGGCGCGGATTTCCGCCGTTTTGTGGGCATTTCGGGTTGCGATGATCAGGCGCGGCTTCGGCTGCATGGGCCTTGGCTAGCTGTAATTCCGGTGCTGGGCCAAGTTTTTTGAATAAAACGTCTCCTCCGGACGCTACTATGCACAATGAAAGCAATCACCCGGCTTGCCTATTTCGCTGCAGGAGTCGCCGCCCTGACCGCATCCGCCTTCGCCACCACCTTGGAAGGCTGGTCCACCGATCTCGACAAGGCTTTGGAAAAAGCCAAGGCGGAGAACAAAAGCGTGCTGGTGGAGTTCACCGGCTCGGACTGGTGCCCGCCCTGCATCGCAATGCGCAAGAATGTGTTTTCCAAAAAGGAGTTCGTAGATGCCGCCTCGAAAAAATTCATCCTCGTGGAACTGGATTTCCCGAAGGGTGAACCAGAGGTGAAGAAAAAAAACGATCCGCTGGCGGAGAAATACAAGATCGAGGGTTTTCCAACCGTGATTCTGATGACGCCGGAAGGTAAGGAATTCAACCGTTTCTTCGCCTCCCAGTTCCCGAAACCCGATGAATTCCTCAAGCATCTGGACGAGGCGCTGGTGAAAAAAGAGCTCGATTGATTTCCGCTACAACCTCTGTAATCCACAACACATGAACAAGACCATCCTTCGTTTCCTGGCCGCCATGGCCGTCACCTGTTCCATCACGTTCGCCGCCAGCGGCTGGCATGATGATTTCGAAGCCGCCAAAACCGCGGCCGCCAAGGACAAGAAGCCCATCCTGCTCGATTTCACCGGTTCCGACTGGTGCGGCTGGTGCATCAAGCTCGACAAGGAGGTCTTCTCGAAAAAGGAATTCAAGGATTACGCCAAGGACAACCTCGTCCTTGTAACGGTCGATTTTCCGAATGAAAAACACCAGAGCAAGAAGCTCAAGGAACAGAACGAGGCGCTCGCCAAGAAATATGGCGTGGAAGGTTATCCGACGATCCTGCTGGTGGATGCCGATGGTAAAAAGATCGCTCAAACCGGCTATCAGGAAGGTGGGCCCGCCAAATACGTGGAGCACCTCAAAGAGCTGCTGGCCAAGACGAAGAAGTAATAGAGCTCGGATCATTTGATTTCCGCCCGCCCCGCCCCGGCTAGACCCGCGGCGGGGTTTTTCTTTTCAAGTCGGGCCTGTGCGGCCACAGTCCGCGCCCTTTCCCGATCATGTCCGACGTCCGCAAACCATTCCCCTTCCGCGAGTTCGAGCCCCAATGGCAGCGGCGCTGGGAGTCCGAAAAAACCTTCCGCACCCCCGGCCCGGGCGATGCGGACTTTGATCCCGCGAAGCCGAAATACTACGTGCTCGACATGTTCCCTTACCCGAGCGGCGCGGGCCTGCATGTAGGCCACCCGGAAGGCTACACCGCCACCGACATCATCGGCCGCTACAAACGCATGACCGGCCACAACGTTCTTCATCCGATGGGCTACGACTCGTTCGGCCTGCCCGCCGAGCAATACGCCATCAAGACCGGCCAGCATCCGGCGATCACGACCGCCGCCAACATCGAGAACTTCCGCCGTCAGTTGAAATCGCTCGGTTTCGCCTACGATTGGGACCGCGAAATCGCCACCACCGATCCGGAATACGTGCGCTGGACGCAGTGGATCTTCCTCCAACTCTACAACTCGTATTTCTGCGAGGA
>CANBTO010000256.1 GCA_947372405.1 Verrucomicrobiaceae bacterium | reverse complement strand
CGGTGCCGGGAACTGCAGCGGTGTGTCCGGTCCACAGGTCGGTGATGCCGAGGTCCTTGCTGTATTGCATGTTGAGCGCTGCACTTCCGCGATTGGCGCCGCTCAGGCAATTGAAGGTGAGGATCAAATCACCGGTGTTCTGACTGACGGTAGGGAGCAGTGAAAGCGCGCTGACGTCCTTGTCGGCAGCTCCCAGCAGCCATGCCAGACCATTCTTGACGCCGTCACCGTTGGAGTCGATGTCGAAGGCCGCGCCGCCGGACCATGCGTCGTATTGGGTCTGAATGGTGGCGATGGTGGTTGAACCGGTGTGGCTCGAACCATCATCGACGGTGAAGGTCAGGCTGCTGCCGGCATTGGTCGGTGTGATGCTGACGCTGTTGAGAACACCTGCGACGAAGCTGCCCGAGGTGCCGGTGAAGCCGCCGGTGCCGCCGAAGGTGACGGTGCCGGTGAAGCCGGTGGCGGTGGCTCCAAGGGAGTCCTTCGCGGTGAGGGTGATGCCGGTGATGGCAGTGCCGACGGTCTTGGTACCGGTAATTGCGGAGATTACGAAGTGATCGACCGGGCCGGGGCCGCCGTTGATGAGGTAGCCGCTGGAATCAAGCGCGTAGGTGCCGGCCCCGCTGCCGTTGACGCTGATGACTGCGAGTTGGCCGGACGTCAGGCCGCTGCTGGTGGTGCCGAAGCGGATGGACGAACCGGAAACGAATGTGCCGGTGATGTTCAGTGTGCCGCCGGTCCAATCCACCGCGTTGCTATCCGCGAAGGCCAGCGTGGCACCGCTGCCGAGGTTGACGACGGCCGCGCCTGTTAGATCAAGGGTTCCCAATGTATCGCTGAACGTAGCGGCGTTGAGGGTGGCTGTGTCGATGGAAACGGCTGAAGCGTCGGGCAGGACGTTGTTTGCTCCGAGGGCCAAGGTTCCGGTGCTGATGATAGTGGCACCGGAGTAGGTGTTGGCGCCAGTGAGTGCAAGCGTGCCGGCCCCTTGTTTGGTAAATCCATAACCTAACCCGCCATCGCTAATCAACCCGCCGACGTAGCCAATGCCGCCATTGCTCCCAATCGATGAGTTCGCCTTGAGGACCACCGGACCATTCTGCTGGTTGCCACTTTCGACGCGCAGTTGTCCCAGATTCTCGCCATCATCAGTGCCGTAGAGTTCGACGGTACAGGTTAAAGTGGTGGTTCCGAGGTAGCCCAAATACGCCGTCGAGCCATTTTGAACCCGGATCGTGGCAGTGGACGCCGGGCTGACGAAGGGCGAGTTCATGGTCAGTCTGCCGCCGGCACCGCTGATGTCCATGATGCCGGTGAATCCGCTCATGTCATAGTTAGCGGAGTTATCAATTAAGATACCGCCGGTGAGGATCACGTTAAACGTGCCGGCACCGGTCACGTTGACGGTGGGCCAGGTGGCAGTCACCCCGAGGTTGGATAGATTGACGGCCGCGCCACTGCTGATCGCCAGGGCTCCGCTGGTCGGTTGCGCCGGGATGCCGGAGAAACTGAGCGTGCCTCCTGTGACCGAGGTGCCGCCGACGTAGGTATTGGCACCGGAGAGAGTCAGGGTGCCGCCGTTGATCTTGGTCAGGCCGGTATCGGCGGCATTGGCGGTAAGCGCGCTCAAGGCCGCGCTGGCACCGGAGCCACCGCCGCCGGTTAGAGTTACGGTGGGATCGACGGAGTAGGTGCCGGGACAGGTGATGACGATGCCGGTCACCGCGCCACCACTGATGACTGCATAGCCGGACGCCGGGGTGCCATTCGTGCTGGTGAGCGTACCACCCGTGAACGTGACGAGCGGAGCACCAATGTAGCCGCTGCCACCGGTGACCGTGATGTTGGATTGTTTGACTCCGTTGCCAGTCACCCCGCGAAGTATATTGCCATAGGGCATCGAGTTTCCATTGGTGTCAATAGTCAGGCCACCGGTGAAATTGGAGGTGGTGCCGATCTGGGTGTTGAACGCGGTGCTCGCGTTGTTGTTGTTTGTGATCGGGCCGAAGACGGTGGAGACCGATGTGAGCACGTTCATCGGACTGGAGGCGAGGGTTGCCGAGGCCTTGAGTGTGCCGCCTGCATAGTTGGCGTAGAGTTTGCCGCTACTGGAGCCGTTCGTTAGTAAAGCCTTGCCCATGGTGAGCGTGCCACCGGCCAGGTTGAAGGTGACACTGGTTCCCCCTGAGCCGGTATTGTTCACATACACATTACCGGCCGTGCCTAGGTCGAGGCTTCCTCCCGCAATGTTGAGGATGGCGGAGGAACCCGAATTGGTGGCCAACCACGTGACGTTGGTGGAACTCCCGCGGCTCACCGATCCGCCAGGGCCGACCGTCAATGCGGCGGGCGACGTGTAACCGACGGTCTGGTTATTCGCGCCGGACCAATCGAGAAACCCGGTTCCTCCCACATAAGCCACCGCGCTACTGGCGGCGGCGTTGCTGGTTCCAATACTAAAGCCGCCATTCGATTTGAAGATGCCACCCGTGAGATTGAAATACCCGTATCCGATTTGTGCCACGAAGGAGCCACCTAAAGTGGTCGAGGAAATGTTCACGTTGCCTGCGGTCTGATTGTAGGCTGTGGAGCTTCCTGCAACAGCGGCACCCGTGATGGCCAAGAGCGTCATGTCACTGCTGACATTGGTCACGGTGTTCGCTGCTGCGGATCCTAGTGCCAGCGTGGAGGTCGGGGTGGCTTCGATGTGAGAACCGGTAATGTTCAAAGTGCCGCCGGTAACCGTGGTATTGCCGGTGTAGGTATTGGTGCCGGAGAGGGCGAGGGTGCCCGGGCCCGCTTTGGTGATGGCGAATGAGCCGCCAATATTGCCACCGATCGTCAGGGTGTTTGCCGCCACGGTGACCTGTCGGTTGGCGTTCAGGGTGACTCCTCCAGTGCCGAGATTGAGACTCTGGGTGCCGACGAACGTGAAGTCCGAGTTCCAATTCAGAGCGTTGGTGTTCGAGTTGACGAGGTTGACGACGGAACTGTCGAGGTTGCCACCATTGATCGTGAGCGTGCCGGTGCCGAGCGCGCTGGCATTGCCGAGGGTTAGGGTTCCGGCCAGGAGATTGGTCGCGCCACTGTAAGTGTTGGTGCCGTTCAGCGTCACTGAGCCGGTGCCCAGCTTGGTCAGGCTTGAGGCCGAGGTGTTGTTGGCGATGACGGAGTTGATGGTGAGGCCGGAGCTGCTGTCATTGATGAGCTGCAGATCGCCACCCGCGGTGGCGGCGGTCAGGAAACCATCGTTAGCCAACACGCCGATGGTCAGGGCCGCTTTGCCGCTGGGGATCCAGACCGCGCCGGTGGCGAGGGTCTTGCCGGCGGTGTTGACGGTGGCGGCGGTGGTGGCGTTGCTTTGCAGCAAGGTATTGATGGTCGTGGTGGTGGCCCCAAGTTCGATGGTGCCACTGGTGCCGTTGGCGAAGATCCGGACGTTCGAGGTGGCACCGTCGGCGATGGTGCTGGTGGGTCCTTGGGCATCGACATCCGCATAGCCGGTGTAGGCGATGATCGGTCCGGCGGCGGCATTGGTGGAGTTGGACGCCCAATCGACGCCGTTGACGGTCGCCCAAGTACCGATGATGCCGTTGGTGTTGAGGGTATCGGTGGTGGCGATGTTTGATGCCCCGAAATTGATCTTGGCTCCCGCTCCTTGGGTGATGACACCCATCTTCAAAACAGAACCCAGGGTGCTGCTCGTCACGTTGGAAGTGGTGCCGGCTGTTAGGGCAGTCGAGGCTACGGCTTCGGTGTGAGTTCCTCCTTTGAGATCGAGCGTGCCGCCGCCGAGAGTAAGAACCGCCGAGTCGTTGATCTTGGAGGTGGAATTGGTGGTGTAATCGAGCTGCAACGTGCCACCAGCATTCACTGTTACGGCGCTGTTCCCGGTTGGAGAGCCGGAGATGATGAGCGTGCCTGCGCTGACGGTAGTGGCACCGGTGTAGGTGTTGGCTCCGGCGAGGGTCTGGGTGCCCGCGCCGGTTTTGGTCAGTGTCATGCCTGCCGCGCCGTTGGCAATGACGCCGGAATAGCTGGGGGTAGCACCGAGGACCGGTTTCAGCGTTAGGGCCGTCACGTTACCATAGAGGCTGTTGGCAGCGGTCGTATTGAAAACTCCACCCGTCGCCGCAAAGTTCTTGTTGCCGATGAGTCCACCCAGCGTCAGCGTCGTCACTGTAGTCCTGAGGCCAGCAGTCGAGCTTCCGGCGATGCTGTTTGTGGTATCCAGAGCACTGTTTTGCAGAGCAAGGCTATTACTCAGGGTGAGGGAGCCGGTACTGTTGATGGTATTACCGCTGTAGGTATTTGCGCCGGAGAGAATAAGAGAACCAGGAGTGTTGCTGCCCGCCCGCGTCAACGCTCCATTCTGAATCACTGAGCTGACGGTAAACTGAGAGGCAATGTTGGTGCTGCCGGTGAGGGTGAATGTTTGCGTGGCACCGTTGAGATCCAATGTGGCGACGGAGATTTGGCCTCCACCATTGTTATGGCCGTTAACCGTGGCACCGGCGGTTAGGGTGAGCTTGCTGCTGCCAGTGCCGGCCACTGTTGTCTGTGCCCCACCATTGTTGGTGCCCAAGGTCAGCAAGCCGATGGTCGCACTAAAACCGTTCAGATCCAATACGGTGTTGCTGCTGCTCCCGTCCACATTAACTGCGGTGCCTGAGGGAAGGGCATTGCTCGACCCGAGGATCGCTTTGGTTGCAGCTGTGCCACCCGTGCCGATTGTCGTCGATCCGGTGTAGGTATTGGCGCCGTTGAGTGTATAGGTTTTCGATGCGCCTTGGATCGATAGGTTCAAGGCTCCGGTGATGGCGTTGGCAACGGTGCTGGTTGATCCGGTCAGTTTCAGCGTGGCGAGGGCACCCGTGTTGGTGACCGTGCCAGAGCCAGCCGTAGTGGCCATTGTTTCGCCAAATCCATTCAGATCAAAGATGCCGCCGGTGTTTACTGTAGGTGTGGCGGTATCCACCACCTTGTCCGCCGCACCGAGTTTGATCGTGCCGCCGTTGTTGATGGTGATGGCCGAAGTGAAGGCGTTCGTCGTCAAGGTATTCAGCACCATCGTGCCTTGACTGACCGTTGTGGCACCGGAGTAGGAGTTGTCGCCTGTTGCGCCAAGGGTCAATGTGCCTGCGCCGGATTTGGTCAGGCCACCTGTGCCGCTCACGGGAGAAAGCGATGTATTTCCCGCGCCACCGATGGTTAAAAGATTGCCTCCGTTGGCGACCGATCCGGTCACGGTCAGCAAACCCGTCGAGTTGGACCAGGTCTGCGCGCCGCCGAGGGTGGTGGTGCCGCCCACGCTTGCATTGCCGTTGGCGACGAGGCCGCTGTTGAGGGTGACGGTGCCCAGCGTGATATTCCAGCCTGCATTGTTGAGGGTGAGCGAACCGATGCTGGAGAGGGGAATGTTGTTCGTATTGGTCTGATTGGCCGTGCCGTCAAAGGTCAAGGCGTCACCATTGCCGGGAAGAGTGTCAGCTGACCAGTTCGTTGCGGTGGACCAGGAACCATCCGTGCTTACGGCAGTGCCGGCGTTCCAGGTGGATGCCGCGAAGGCGGTCGGCGGGGAGAGCAGCGCGGCGATGGCGGATGCGAGCGGGAAGGACAGGCGGGCGGTGGTCAGGATGCGGGGTTTCATGATGGGAGTTGGATTTGTGAATCGCTCAATCTGGTGGGTTTTTGATTCTGGAGGGAATCTGCCGGTTATTCTGACGAGCAATCAACAATGAACGATTTGTTGAAAACTATCAGCTTCGCTGTGGCCGTCTAGGAAATCGTTCTGGCCAAACAATGACCTTTTGGGTAATGGTTTGAAATGAATCCAATCCGTTTGCTTTCCGCCGCCGAGCAGGTTGCGATTCACCTGCGCCAGGAGCTGGTCAGCGGGCGTTCGGAGGAACGGTTCCCTGGAATCCACCAGCTTGCTGCCGAACTTGGGGTCAATCACAAAACGGTGAGTGCCGCGCTGCGGTTACTTCAGAAAGAGGGGGTGCTGGTGGGACAGGGACGGGGGAGGCGACAGCTCGTCCTCGGGCGAGCAGAGGAGAAGGATCAGGGGCTCAAGATTTCGATTCTGGTGCCGCAGCGGGAAGACCGAAAGCAGGACTACGTGCTTGAGGTTTACCGCCAGCTTGCGGAGGCCGGTCACCACGTTCGTTTTGCTTCCAAGACACTTTACGGTCTGCGCGGGGACATAGATCGACTCGGCCTATACATCGAAGAAAACAAGGCGGACGCGTGGGTGGTTCTGGGGGGCATGCGTGATGAACTGGAGTGCTTCATGGAACAGTCCATACCCGTATTCGCACTTCTGGGTAGGGCTCGACGACTTTCCGTCGCGGGAATCGCACCTGACAAAATTCCGGCCATGCGTGCTGCGGTGAAACAGCTCGTTGATTACGGCCACCGGCGCATTGTCCTGCTGGTGCGTCCGGAGCGGCGGATTCCGGAACCAGGATTTTTTGAGCGCGCCTTCCTCGCAGAGTTGGATTCTTATGACATCCCGTCCGGAAGGTATCATTTGCCGGACTGGAATGAAAACCCCACAGACTTTCAAGCATGTCTGAAAAAACTGTTTCAATTCAGTCCGCCAACTGCGCTGCTGGTTGATGAACCGATGTTTCTAACGGTAACCTTGCAATTCTGCCTGAACCAGAAATTCCTTGTGCCTGAGGATGTTTCCATTGTCTGCACGGATCCTGATCCGAGTTTCTCGTGGTGCGAGCCCACCGTCGCTCACATACATTGGGATAGCGGCGTGTGGGCCCGCCGCATTGTGCGTTGGGCTGCAAATGTGAGGCGGGACAAGAAGGATGTAAGGCAGACACTGACTCTGGCGAAGTTTGTCGATGGCGGGTCGATCGGACCGGCGAAGGACTGATGGTGTAGCGGATGCTCCTGCGGCCGGATGCGGCGCGTGGACGGTCCGGAGTTCTCATACTATTTCTCATAAATAAAGCGACATCTGCGCGATTGTCTGATAATTCCGGGCATGGCAAAAACCACGCTTCAACTTGGCAGGCCCGATGTGGCCGCCATCATTGATAAAAAACACGCCGCCGAAAAAGACGGTTGGCGCAAGAA
>CANBTO010000255.1 GCA_947372405.1 Verrucomicrobiaceae bacterium | reverse complement strand
GTCACCAGCGCGGCTTCGAAGTCGAACACCTCGGAGAAATCCTCCTTTTTATCCGAGTCCTGTTTGCCGAAAACCTGCTCCTCGATCAAGTGGAAAACCATGTCGCCCACGTCCTGACATTTGCGGATGCTCCACTCGGTCATCAGCGTGGACGCCATCGGTCCGAATTGCTCGAGCGCGTAGTCCCGGTATCCGGCTAACAGCTCCGGACCGCTGACGTGACGGGCCTGACCACCGTTAGTATCGGCGATGCGTTTGAGCGTGAAATCGAGTGCGTCCTTTAGAAAAAAATAGGCATGAGGATCAAATCGCTTGTCTCGTTTCAGGATTGAAACGACGGATTGCTCGAACTGCATGGCTTGCATGGAAGATAATATGGCGGATTTGCTCTTGGCTGTCAAAGCGCTTCAACGGTGGAATTAATTATTACCAAGTCGTTTCACAAATTCATCTAACAACGCCTTCACTCGTGGCTCGTGGGCGATGGGGGCGGGCTTGTCGAAGCCGAGCCAGATCGCGGTCGCGCCGCTGGGGCCGAGACGCAGCGTCCAAGCATCACGCTCGGAGCCAGTCGCGCCGGTGAAATTGCGGGTGCCGCCACTGCGTTGCAGGACGCTGGCGGCATCAAGCGCAGCAGCGGGCGAGAGGACGGCGTTGAGCTGGGGCTGGACCGTGTAGAGAGTCTCGCCCGTGGCGTCCTGAATGCTCTCTATCAGGTACGGGCGCGCGCGCTTGCCTTGATTGCCAAGGATGGCCAAGCCGACGGACATTTCCAACGGCGTCGCGTTGACGGTACCGCGGAAGAGATCCTCGGTGTTGGAAAACCGACCGGTGAAGCCACAGCGTTTGGCGATGCGACCGACTTCCTCGGGTCCGATCTGGCGACCGGTTTGCACCGGCCGACCGGGCAGGACGAGCTTGCCTCGTTCCGCCGCAGCGGCGGCGACGAAGGGCTCGAACGCCGAGCCCAGATCGCGGCTAGAGCGGGTGCGGTCGAAGTGCGAGTCGCTGAAATTTCGCCCACCAATCAATGCCAGCGTGGCTCCGGTGCGGGTCTCAGTGGTGACAGCGGCGTATTGTAGATAGGCGGGCTCGGTGCCGCTTACGTGCTTGGCTTCGGTCTCGTAGGGCCAGGATTTTTCCTTCTCCAGATCCTCGACGGCGCGGGTGAGTTCCAACTCCAGACGGTTCTGCCACGCGGCATCCAGCGTGGTTTGGACGCGCAGTCCGCCGGGGTGTATGCCCTCGGTTTCGAGCAGGTGCTCGAGCTCGCGGTTGGCGGCTTGCAGGGCGTAAGAGGTCTGGGTTTCCCGCTGCTCTTCGCTAACGAGCTTCACCGGTGTCGCCACGATCGCATCGCGGTGGGCCGGATCGATGAAGCCCATCGCGATCATCCGGTCGAGGGTCTGGTTCCGTTGTTCGATGGCGGCATCGAGATTCCGGAATGGCGAGAAAATGTGCGGGCCACGGATGATCCCGACGACCATCGCGCACTCGCCCTCGTTGAGCTCGCGGGTGGGTTTCCCGAAATACGTGTTAGCCGCCTGCTCGATCCCGGTCGCCCCGGCGCCGAAGTAGATGCGGTTCAGATAGTGGGTGAGAATCTCGTCTTTGGAATAACGGGCCTCGACGCGCAAGGTGAGTGCGATTTCCAACAATTTCCGGTGGATGGATTTTTGCTTCATCTTGAAACAGTTTCGCGTGAGCTGCATGCTCACTGTGGATGCGCCCTGGGTGAAGTCATGGTCCTTGAAATTTCTCACCGTCGCCCGCAGCAAGCCACGAACATCGACACCGCTGTGCTCGAAAAATCGCGCGTCCTCGCGGGCGCACAGCGCATGCACAAGAAAATCCGGAATGTCCTGCCGTGTCACCAACTTGCGCCCACCGCTGCCCGGTGCGGTGATTTCCACGCCCTTGCGATCATAAAAAACCGTCCCGGCGGGCAGCTTGGCGACATCCTCCATGTTGAAGCGCATCGCTAGCATGAAGTAGAAAAACGCCACAGATGATAGAATCAACAGGCCCGTCACCGTCAGCAGGAAACCCACCTTCACCGGGCCATGCAGCCACACCGGCAGCCAGCGTTGCCAGAACGCGGGTGGACGGATGGGACGCCAAGTGGACATTGAAGTAGTTGCGAGTTGGGGGTTGAGAGTTGAGAGTAAGATGAGGAAACTGCAATCCCTTCTCACCGTCCCCTTCAGCCGCGGTTCGAGTGCCGTTCTAGCACGGAAGCTGTCCACCGAAAACTCATTTCCCCGCCATCGGCTCCGGCTTCCCCGGACCGGCCCGCGCAGCCCGCCATTTGCTGGAAAACCCCGAATCCGGGTGTTGCCCCCCTCCGCGCGGCGGCCGTTTGGGGCATCGCCACACTTGCCGGGTGCCTCGCGGCGGCCGTTTGGGGCATCGCCACACTTGCCGAGTGCCTCGCGGCGGCCGTTTGGGGCATCGCCGCACGCACGATCTGCTGATTTTCAACAAGATCGCCAATTTCCTTCGGTTTTCCGCCCCGTCTGGGTGGAGGCCGCATCGACCACCGCCCGCCGCTTCTTTTTGGGGAAGTGGTATTGGGGAAGTTGTATTGATCCCCGCCTTGGCGTGTTTTCAGACGGCCTCTCAGGGTTTGTGGGTGAGGGAGAGGTTGTCGATTTGATAGACGGTTTTCGTATCGGCGTTGCTGACGAAGCCGAGCCATTCGAGTTGTTTCCAGAGCGGGTCACAGGGGAGGTCTTTGTAAATCTGCGGCGGCTGGCCGGGAAGGGTGAGGGTGAGGGTCCAGGTGGCGGTGGAGCGGGGACCGATGGCGGCGGTGATTTGGAGGTGGGACCATTGGCCGACGGGCAGGGCGGCAAGATGTTTTCCGCCGACGATGAGGTCGCCGCCATGGAGGCCGATGCTGGGTCCGCTGTGATAGGGGCTCGCGGCATCCCGCCACTCGTGATAGAACTCGACGCCGGGGCCGGCATTGAGATCGAAGGCGCAGGTGGTGATGCCGTCGCGATGATGGGGCTGGAAATAGAAGTGGGGATCGAAGCGGGCGGTGAGGCCGGGTGCATCGGTGATGCGAAGGCTCTGCTGCCCGGCTGCGGCGACCTCGCGGGTGGTGGCGATGGAGTCACCTTTGTTTTCGACTTGGACCTGGGCTTCGGCGAGCGGGTTTGGGGATTCGAAATCGAGCATCAATTCCAGCGGCGGCGGTGGCGGCGCGGGTGGCGGGGTCTCTAGCGGCGGATAGATGGCGGCGGCGGCGAGTTTTCTCCACGCGAGATCGCCATAGATTCCGACCTTGGTGAAATCGAAGGGCTTGAAGCCAATTTTGGCAACGTCCGGGTTTTTGCCGATCAGGCGGAAGTCGCGTTTGGCGGCATCGGCGAATAACGGATCCGCAATGAGTGAGCCTTGGTCCTGGCCGGAGGCGCGCCAGTCATCGAAGGACCTGCCGGCGAAGTCGATGGGTTCGTGATCGGTGCGCCAGTAGAGGTTTTGTTTCATGATGACGTTTGGGTCCTGCCACTGGCCGTCGAGCAGTTTTCCGGAATCCCAGAGGACGATGTTGTGGGAGAAGGTGAAGGAGAGGTGGTCCTCCTTGCGCGAGCGCTGGATCTGGTGCTCTTTCGCATAGGCGAGGATGTTGTTCGTCACGATGTTTTCCCGACCGTAGTGCTGGTGGAAGCCGCCGGTCTTGGTGTTGTAAACGAGGTTGTTCTCGAGGGTGATGCCGGTGCTGCCTTCGTCGGTGTAGAGTCCCCAGCCGCCGTAGATATAGGAATAAATGTCGTGGCAGACGTTGTTGGAAACGGTGGTGCCTTCGGATGGGCCGAGGGTGTACACAGCGCCCATGTCACTGAGGACGCCATAGCCGAGGTGGTGGATGTGGTTGAACTCGATCTTGTTGCGCTTCGCCTGGCTGGGGGCATAGCCCCAGCGCCAACCGACGGAGATGCCGGTATAGCGGAAGTCCGAGATATCATTATGGGTGACCTGGTTATCGGCGCTATGGCCGATCCAGACGCCAATGGCTCCGGCAAAGAGGTGGCCGCCGGAGTAGATGATGTTGTTATCCACGATGCAGCGGCCGGTGCGGTCGGCCGCGGAGGGCTTTTCATTATCCCAGCCCTGGCCGATCCGGATACCGCCCGCGCCGAGGTCGTGGAGATACGAGCGGGTGACGCGGCAATCGGTGCAGGCACGGTGGAACCAGATGCCATAGGTGCCGGTGTGGGCGATCTCGCAGTCTTCGATGGAAATTTCGCGCGCCTCGTCCGCCTGGATGACGGCATCGATGCCAAACGCGGCCTGGTGGTCGCCATGGCCCTCGGGTGGCAGGATGTAGCCGGAGTATTGGAAGGAGAGCCCCTTGAGCGTGATGTGTTCAGCGGATTTGAAGCGGATGAAATGATCCGCCACCGGCGCGATGACCTGTGCCTTTGTCATGTCCTCGCCGGGCAGGGGGATGTAGGAGAGTGCGCCATCGCGGGCGAGAAACCACTCACCGGGCGCATCGAGCGCGGCACGGAAGTTTTCGAGGTGATAGCGTTGGTCGCTGCCCCACTTGAAGAACGGCCACGGCGCGGGTGCGGTAGTGATGATCTGGTTGTGCTCCCGATCCCCCGAGGCGATCGGGTGGCGGGACATTTCCCACGAATGATAGACCACGGCGCAAACGTCCGCGAGCTGCTCCTTCGGGAGATCGAACAGGGGGGCGAGATCGTTTCCGCGTCCGGCGATGGCGCGGCCTGATAGATCCACCTCCTTGCCGGTCACGGGATCGATGCCGCTGGCGACCTTGGCGCGCATGTAGTGATAGAACTTGTTCGGAGTCCGGGCGCGGGTGGCGCGGTTGCCGTTGACCCAGAGCTGTTCGAAGCGCCACTTGCCATCCTTCACTTCCGGGATGGAGGCGGTCCACACGCCGCCGGGTCCGGGTTTCCATCCGGTGACGGCGCGTCCGCCTGATAGAACGGGCTTCGCGCCGGGGGCGGCCTCGTAGGTGACACCATCGTCCGCCGCGGTGAACTCGACGGGCGAGGTGAGCGGATAGATGCCATCCGCAAACTGGACGCGGATGGGGATGCTGCGGGGGGTGATCTTGCGGGCCGCGTCGCGCGCGCCGGCGAGAGTGGCGAGCGGGCCGTCGGTATTCTCCGCGTTGGGTTGCTGGAGATTTCCGGACCATGCGTCGTTTCCTTGCGGGGCGACGTGGAGGATGGCCACCTCCGCACGGAGACTCGAGGTGATAATCCAGGCGGTGCAGATCACAAGGTGCCGTAGTTTCATGGAGCGGGTGCACATGGGCTTGCGTGCGCTCCAAACTACGCCTGCCTTCCGCTTGATCTTGCCAGAGGAGGACCTAACGGGGCTGCCGGTTCTGGCGGGAGAGGATGAAGGTGGATCTTGAGTTGGCGGTATAAGAAAGGTCGTTCGCTTTTTGGGCGTTTAGGGGGGTCAACCCAGCCTCTAGATATCGTGCGTCCCCTTTCTTTCCTATTGTTCACTGTCGTTCCTGTTTTGGCCGTGCCGCTGCCGGAAGAGATCTTGCCCGCCGCCAAGTCGCCCTTTGTGCAAGGTGCCGAGGCCCAGCGGGCGGAGTTGCATAAGGCGATCCGCGCCTACATGGCGTTGGAGCCGGGGAAATTCGGCGCGCATCCGGCGGCGGCGGATTTTCCGGGTGCGGTCGAGTCCAAGGAGCGGGTGAGTATGACGGTTTCCTATAACGCCAATCTCCGCTACCGCTGGGACACCACGGTTGGCAATGCACCCGACCGGGCGACCGGGCCGGACGTCTGGCAGGAAACCGGACTCTATGCCGCACCCGGCGAGGTAGTGACTGTTAGGGCGGACAAGCTCCCTGCGGACCGCGCCGTGGAGATCATCGTCGGCTGCCACCGCGACAGCCTGCTCAAGTTGGAAAAGTGGCAACGCTTCCCCATCATCACCCGCTCGTTTGAGTTGAAACCGGGCGAGAACCGTATCGCCAATGCCTTCGGTGGTCAGCTTTTCATTCAGATCAAAGCCAAGGGTGGTCCGCTGCCACTGGTTACGGATGTTAGCCCGTTGGTTTTCTCGAATGCGGTCGCGGCACCGACGTATGTGTTGGGTCGGGATACGCAAGCCACTTGGGAAAAATCTCGGCTCGCGCCCGCGCCGTGGGGCACGCTGGTCGGCAAATACGCCATCCTCCATCTGGCCTCCAGCGAGCTGCGGAAACTCGAAACCCCCGAGGCTCTGCTCGCTTGGTGGGACAAGGCGCTGGCCATGGAGGACGACCTCGTCGCGCTGGCCCGGCTGGCACCGGAGCGCATCGTGCCGGACCGCCAGATCTCCGCCGGCTTCATGCACTCGGGCTACCCGTTCATGTGCATCCAAGGGGCGAGCCAAAAGGATATTACCGACTTAACAAAACTCACCACCCAGGGCAATTGGGGCTTTTTCCACGAACTCGGACACAACCACCAGCGCCACGAATGGACCTTCGAGGGCCAGGTCGAGGTCACGTGCAACCTATTCTCGCTCTATCTGATGGAAAATCTCGTCGGCAAGCCCCGGGGGCAGGGTCACCCGTCCATGGTCAACCTCGACGCGGTGCTGGGCAAGCGGCTCGCCAACCCGCCGGATCTGGGGCCCTTCGAGCAACTCGCCACCTTCGTCGTTTTGACCAAGGCCCATGGCTGGGAGCCGCTGCGGGCGACGCTGCGTTCCTACGCCAGCGAACCGGTGCCGGATACCGTCAAGGACCCCGCAGCGTTGCAAAGCTTGTTCGTCGGGCGATACGGCCATGCGGCCAAAGCCGACGTTTCCGCCTATTTCACCCGGATTGGCTACCAAGTGTCCGCCGCCACTCGCGAGGCGCTGAAGGCATACCCGCCGTTCGAACCTGCACTGCCGCCGATTGGCAAATAGTAAAGATCAGAGCCCCATGCTACAACCATTGGACTGCACGGGGATTTCATCGCTCCCGCTCGATCACCTTGAGTGTTAGGAAAGGTTAATGCGGCCGCAGTGCCGCGGAGCAACGTGTCATCGTTCACTCCACGCGCACTCGCAAATCCCTCGCCGCGAATAGCCCTCTAGCAGCCGCCGCCACGCCTCGCATCTTCCTTGCTGCCGATCACCGCTTCATCCGTGAAATATCG
>CANBTO010000254.1 GCA_947372405.1 Verrucomicrobiaceae bacterium | reverse complement strand
CTTCGATGAATCGTTCAATGACGACGACCAGTCCTTGGAATAGGTGTAGGTGGTGACGTTCTCCTCGCTGCCACCCAGCTTTTTCCTTTTCTCGGTTTTCTTGGCTTCCATCCACTGATACATCTCCACGTTGCGGCGCAGCCTGAGGGAACTGGAGGTGATTCCAAAATCCGCATCGGACGCCGGTCCCGTCGCCTCGGCTTTGCCGGTCACATGGACGAGCCTGCCCTCGTTCGCATCCGTCGGACCGTCCGCAGACACGGATACAACCATCCTGGCTCCGGTTTCCAGCGTCTTTTGCCGGTGGATCGCGCGTCCCTCGTTCATCCAAAGAACAATGAATGCTCCCGCGAACAGAAGGATTCCGATAGGCACTCCAAGGATGGCTCCGCCGATACGGCTGAACCAGGAGGTGCTGCTGGTGGTGGTGAAGATTTCGTTGCTCATGGATTCTTGGGGGATGAATTGTTCTGGTTCGGTTCAATCATGAAGCCTGCGGACTTAGCAAGTTCTGAAATCCAGAACTGGCGAAGCATGCATTCATCCCACCACCGCCGCGTCAGGAATCCAGACACCTCAAATGTCTTTCATTGAAACAACGATTGGCTAGCATCTGAACGTGTTCGTCCACTGGCCATGATCCGTGATTTCGTCGCACTGCTGGTCCGGTTCGTCACCGGCGTCCATCGACTCAACGAGCCCGCCACTGACGGGCCGCCGAGGATCTATTTTGCGAACCATTCCTCGCATCTCGATTTCGTCGTGATCTGGGCGGCGCTGCCGAAACATTTCCGCAAACGCGTCCGCCCGGTGGCTGCGGCGGATTACTGGGACAAGGGTCCCCTCCGCCGCTGGCTGGCTCACAAGGTCTTCCGAGCGGTGCTGATCCCTCGGGGGAAAATCACGCGGGACGACGACCCTATCGGCAAAATGGCTGCTGCGATGGACGATGGCTGCGACCTCATCATCTTTCCCGAAGGCACGCGCAGCGAGGACGGCCGGGTGGCGGAGTTCCGCGCCGGCATCCATGCGCTGGCGAAGCGCCATCCGCATGTGGAGCTGATCCCGGTCTATCTGGAAAACCTCAACCGCATCCTGCCAAAGGGTGAGATCCTGATGGTCCCGCTCATCGGCACCGCGATCTTCGGTCCCACCTGCGAGGGGCCGCGCGAGGACGAACCCCGCCACGATTTCCTGGTGCGCATGCGTGACTCGCTGCTTGCTCTATCAGCCAACGCCAAACCGGCCAACCCCGCCCACGACCATGCACATTGATCCGGAACTTCTCTATCTGTTAGGCGGCGCGGTCGTTCTGCTCGCGCTTTCCAGCCTCATCACCTTCATCCTGATCCGCCGCAGCAGGGACGGGAAATCCGCCACACTGGAGAACCTGCGCAGCCGGGTGAACGCGTGGTGGTGGATGGTCGGCGTGTTCGGCTTTTCACTGTTGCTCGGGAAAAACGGCATCTGCGGACTCTACCTGCTGCTATCGTTCTTCGCGCTGCGTGAATACATCACGCTCTCCCCGATGCCGCGCGGCGACCACCGCACGCTGACGTGGATCTTCTTCGTCATCCTGCCGCTGCACTATCTCTTCGCCTGGGCTCCATGGTATGGCATGTTCACCATCTTCATTCCGGTCTATGCCTTCATCTTCATTCCCATCCGCTCCGCGCTCGCGGGTGACGTGGAGCATTTCCTTGAACGCACCTCGCGCATCCAGTGGGGCGTTCTGACATGCGTTTATTTCCTGAGCCACCTGCCGATGCTGCTCTACCTGCGCATCCCTGGATACGAAGGACAGAACGCGAAGCTGTTGTTGTTCGTGGTGCTCATCACGCAGTTGAGCGACGTGTTCCAATACGTCTTCGGCAAAACCATGGGGAAACACAAGATCGCGCCGCACGTCAGCCCGGGGAAAACCTGGGAGGGCTTCATCGGCGGCGGGCTCTCAGCCGTGGCGTTGGGCACCGCGCTGTGGTGGGCCACGCCTTTTCCTCCGGCTGCCGCAGCGGTGATGTCCGCCGTGCTGGTGATCGCCGGGTTTCTCGGCGGCCTCGTGATGTCCGCCGTCAAACGCTCCATCGGTGCAAAGGACTGGGGCCGCGGCATCCCCGGCCATGGCGGCGTGCTCGACCGCATGGACTCGCTGCTCTTCGCCGCTCCGGTCTTCTTCCACCTCACCGGCTACTACTTCGGCAGCAACCTCGCCGCCGATCTGAAACAACCGGACTGGCTCCACCATGCCCTCAGGCTCTGGCTGTGACCAAGGCTGTCGCATCCAAATCTTGGAATTTTTACCGCCAAGCCGCAAAGGACGCCAAGAAACCGCAAAGAGATCCAAAAAATCGAAGCGCATCGGAGAAAGCCGGAGGCATTTGAGAGTCAATAGTTGATGGCAAAGAAGGAAAGGCACCGCGAATCGGGCGAATCCTGCGAATTTTTTGAAGAGGATTTAAAACCCTCCTCTTAGCCTGTCTTCATTCTTCCAGATTCGTAAGATTCGCTGGATTCGCGGTGCCCTCAATTTCTTCAACCCTTTGCGACCCTTTGCGACCTCTTGACCCGGCATAGCCGCAGGCGACGACGGTTTGCGGCTTTGCGGTAAATCCAATGCTCCCCGAATCGTCTGCCCCGCGCATGTAACACTCCCTCTTGCAAGCCGTCCCCCCCTCTGCTTTCCTCCGCGTCCGGCCCTCTCTCCCCGCTTCTCACTTCCCACCTCTTCCCTCTGCTCACTGATCACTGATCACTTCTTCCCACTCTCCCATGTTCTACCTCACCACCGCCATCGACTACACCAACGGCTCGCCGCACATCGGCCATGCCTATGAGAAGGTGCTTGCCGACGTCATCGTCCGCTACCGGCGCTTGCGCGGCGATGATGCGTATTTCCTCACCGGCGTGGACCAGCACGGCCAGAAGGTCCAGCAAACGGCGGAGAAGGAAGGCGTGAACCCGGCCACCTTCGTCAAACGCACGACCAAGAAATTCCTCAACCTCTGGAACAAGCTCGGCGTGAAATACGACGGCTGGGCGGAAACCATAGACCCCCGTCACAAGACCTGCGTGCAGGGAATCCTAACAACCCTCAAGGACCAGGGCCAGCTGTACAAGAAATCCCACTCCGGCCACTACTCTGTCAGGCAGGAACAGTTTCTATCAGACCGCGACCGCGATGAGTCCGGAAACTTCGGACCCGAATGGGGCGAAGTGGTCGTCATCGAGGAGGAGAACTGGTATTTCAAACTCAGCGAGCACACCGAGTGGCTCAAAGCCTACCTCGAATCCACGCCGGACGCCGTGCTGCCCGTCTTCCGCAAGGCGGAGCTGCTCAACGCGCTGGAACGCAACTCCGGCACCGACCTCTGCATCTCCCGCCCGAAGGAACGCCTGCGCTGGGGCATCGAGATCCCCTTTGACCCCGGCTTCGTCACCTACGTCTGGTTCGACGCCCTCATCAACTACGTCTCCTTCGCCGGCTACCACGCCGCCCCGGACGCCGACCTGCCGGACTTTTCCAAACTCTGGACCACCGACGAGCGCCCCGTCCACATCATCGGCAAGGACATCCTCGTGCCCGCCCACGGCATCTACTGGCTCTGCATGCTCCACGCCATGGGTTTCCCGGATGCGGAGATGCCGCGTCTGTTAGTCCACGGCTGGTGGAACATCCGCGGTGAGAAAATGAGCAAGTCCGTCGGCAACATCGTCGATCCGGATGAACTCGCCGAAAAGTTCGGCGTCGAGGCCGTGCGCTACTACCTCGTGCGCGACATCGTCACCGGCAAGGACTCGGACTTCGACGTCGAGCGCCTGATCATGCTCTTCAACACCGAGCTCGCGAACGAACTCGGCAATCTCTGCAACCGCGCGCTCAGCATGAGCCAGCGCTTCACCGAAGGCGTCATCACCCGCGGCGGCACCTTTACCGACGACGACCTCGCGCTGCAAACATCCCTCGCCGAATCCACCGATGCCTACCGCGCCGCCATGGATGAGTTCGACGTTTCCAAAGGCCTCGAAGCCATCGGCAGACACGTCGTCCACTGCAATGGTTATGCCGAGCGCATGAAACCGTGGGAACTCAACAAGGACCCGGAAAAGAAGGCCCGCCTTGCCACCGTGCTCCAGCACCTCGCCGAGAGCGTGGCCCACTGCGCCGTGCTGCTCTCCCCCGTTCTGCCGGACGCCGCTGCCAAGCTTGCATCACAACTCAACCTGCCATCTCTAACCGAACTCAGCCTCTCCGAGCTCCACTGGGGCCTCCTCCCCGAAGGCCACACCATCGGCAAACCCAAGCCCGTGTTCCCGAAGATCGTCATCGAGGAGAAGGAGGCCTGAAATAGGGAGATGGGGATTGCTTCCCCATTCCTCGCTGGGCGGAGCCGCATGGACTGCCCTCTTGTCCTCCGCATTGGGCAAGTCAGGTTTCCCCCTCGCCTCTATTTCTTTTCAGATTAAGGTAGAGACGTCGGTTGCCCGACGCCCCCCTCGCAGATCCCGGCGTGCGGAATTACCGCACCGGGCTCCTCAGGAATGCGCGCAAATGGAACTTCGATCATGATTGAACTCTGATGGGTTGGACATTTCCTACGGGGTGCGGATGGTTTTGTCGAGTCTGCTGCCATGGTTGCTCGAAGATCTGGGGCGATGGGATTTTCCACCGTTCCCATGCTTCATCAAACGTAGTCCAGTTGTAGCTGCGCCGCTGGCTGCGGCGGTTGAGCCACTTGTGAACCAATCGCTTGGCGTTCCATGCGTAGTCCCAGAGGCGTTCGGAATTGCCGATCACACCGTAGTAATTCCAACAGCCTTGCAGCTTGCCCTTGAGCGTGGCGACGATCTCGGGAAGCGGAAGGCTTCGCGATTTCTTAAGCCATTGTTTGAGTGCCGCGAGTCCTCCTCGGAACTTCTTTGCGTTGGTGGTGCGCCTCACCCGCCAGTATTTCGGATTGTGTCGGCTCTTCCCCCAGTAAAAGTCGAAGCCAAGGAAAGTGAACTTCCCGCTGCTTTCGCCTTCCCACCGGTTGAATTTGACCAACGCGCTCTTCTCATCGGCGAGTTGCAATCCAAACTTGGCCAGTCTTTCGGGCAGTGCCCTCAGATAGGCCTCGGTATCGTCTTTTCTCTCGAAACAAACGATGCTGTCATCCGCATAACGCCGGAACATCACGCTTCCCTTGCTTTTCTTGGCGACGTCCTTCTTGATCCACAGGTCTTGGACGAAGTGAAGATAGATGTTTCCTAACAGGGGTGATATGATCCCTCCCTGCGGTGTACCCTCGTAAGAAGGCGACCAGTGTTTCAACTCTTCTATCACTCCGGCTTTGAGCCATTTGCGGATAATCCGGATCAGGCTGCGGTCGGCAATGCGTTGCTCCAGCATTTTAACCAGCCAGTCGTGATTGATGTGATCAAAGAACCCCCTGATGTCCGCTTCGACGACCCATCGGTGTTTGCCATCATGAAGCGCCTCCCCCAATTCCTGGGTGGCTAGGCGTGGACTGCGTCCTGGACGGTAACCGATGCTTTCGTCAGCGAAGTCGTTTTCCCATATCGGTTCGAGGATCATCCTCACGGCTTGCTGCACTATCTTGTCCTCCAATACGGGGATGCCTAACGGTCGCATTTTACTGCTTCCCGCTTTGGCAATCCACCGGCGCCTGACGGGTTGGGCACGGTAGTTCCCTCCCTTTAGGCGCGATTCCAATGCCAGCAGGTTTTCTTCGAGGTTTTCCGCATACTCGCTGTGGGTCACACCGTCGATTCCCGGTGCGGCCTTGCGTTTGAGTTTGCGGAATGCCTCGCCGAGCATCTGCCGGTCGAGTAGGCGGGCGAGGCTCCGAAAGCGATGTTTCGGGTCCTTTTCCGCTTTGGTTCCCAGTGCGGACAGGGTGCGTGACACGCTTTCATTGAGAATATTCCTTCCTCTCGCGTGGGTGCTTTGTCCGCGTTGCATTCCTGCCTGATCCTTCGCCGTGTGATCGGTGTTACCGTCTCTGACTACTATTGGCAGGTCTGATTCCTGATGGCTTTTGGCGACTCCTTCTATGGGTTGGAAATCGTTGGGTCGCTGAAGGTAGATCTCTTCAACGTCCGGGGCCATCCGGCGTCCCGAGTTCAAGGTGCCACCCTCCTCAGGGCGGTCATCATTTCGCTTCTCTTTACACATGCCACGGTCTTGATCGACCCCGGTGGAACCTTGGACACTTGCCAATGACGCGTCTTTCGGTGCTGGATTCTCCATAACGTTAGTGAATCTCCTTCCACATGACTCTCTTACGGGGCTGTAATAACCTTCAAGCGTTTGCGAGACGCCCTGTGGCCTATGTAATTCCCTGTGTACGCTTCAATCATGTTGTTTCCCCATCCTTCGGCCTCCAAGGCAACCTCAGGCTTCTTGTTGTTCACGCGGTTTCTTCCGCGACTGTTTATTGGGTTAGCTAACACAACTGCAACACTCGGTAGTTTCTACTGGCTAGGTTTTGAAACAACAGGTCTTTCACCTGATAAGAAGCGCCTTGCTTAGCTCGGCGCACAACGTCTAGCTCATCCACGGCGGGGTAGGAAGCCCGAATTCAAACAGGAGCGTTACCCGCCGTTGGATGGAGCGTCTTGTTCGCTGGTTGTTTTCTGTCATGGATTTGGAGTGTGGGGCATTCCTTCTGCAGCAACGATCACATCACGAAAGTCGATGCAAGCTTCTCTGGCATCTTCATCTGCTGCGTCGACGGCCTCAGCGGCTTCGCCCCCGCCTTGGAAGCCACCTATCCCAAATGCCGCGTCCAGCGCTGCATCGTCCACCAGATCCGCAACAGCCTCAAATACGTCAACTGGAAGCAGCGTCGGCAGATCGCCGCCGATCTCAAGACCATCTACGGCGCCCCCACCGAGCAAGCCGCCCTGAGCGCCCTGCAAACCTTCCGCGCCAACCACGACGCGAACCACCCCGCCATCGGCAAAAGCTGGCAAGCCGCCTGGGACCAACTCAGCCCCTTCTTCCACTTCCCCCCGGAGATCAGGAAAATCATCTACACCACCAACGCCATCGAATCGCTCAACAGCTCCTTTCGCAAGATCAGCCGCCACCGCAATCTCTTCCCCACCATCGACTCGCTTTTCAAACTCTTCTACCT
>CANBTO010000253.1 GCA_947372405.1 Verrucomicrobiaceae bacterium | reverse complement strand
GATATCGCCGCTAACAACATCGGTGATGCCGTGGAAAGTGATTCCCTTGTTGTCCTGCGTGACAAGCTTGCCGCCATCGCCAACGGCCCCATCGCCCGTGCCGCCGATCTTTTCCGCGGACAGGTCGGTATCAAAACCCACGACCCGCTGCCCGCCGTTTCGGCGGTCAACGAAGCGGCCCGCGAGCTTGCCGGCCTCGTGCTGCAGCGCGGCATCGATGCCGCCCGCGAGGTTTTCGCGCGTGAGACCCACATGATCGCCGATGAACTCGCGCGGCTCCGTCTCGGCCTCCTCAATGCCAGCCCCGATCAGGCGGAGGCATTGGCGAAACGCCAGGAAGAAGTCGCGGTGTGGACGGAGGAGCTTCTCGACAAGTTGACCCGTGGCGTGCGCTACGATCAAAAACCTCTTGCCGTGCTTGGTCTCAGCCGCCGAATGAACGATCTGCGCGCCGATGAGATCCCCAATGCCATCCGCAAATCGGCGACACTCGCGCGCGAGGGCAAGAGCAACGAGGCCGCCAACACCCTCTACCCGCTCATCCGTCCTCTCTTCGGGGTCGAGTTCACGATGCGCGCCGGTTCCGAGTTCGCCATGATCCGCGATCTGCGCGAAAAAATTGGTTCCTTGATCGCTGCACAACAGGATCTTCTCTCCGCCTGCAAAGACACGGCGAATACCGGCAAGCCCGCGTCGGATTTGGCAATTCGTCAGGCCGCCATGCGCGACGCCCTCGTTCTCGCCCGGCTTCCGGCCATTCCCGCTCCGCAGACACGGCTTTCCGATTTGGTGATGCCACCGGCTCCGCTCGCAGACGACGTGCGGCTTCGTGCCGAGGCAAACATGACCAAGGCCATCGGCCACCTCATAGCCGGAGCCAAGGACGACGCGTTGAATCGCCAGCGCGATGCGGTTGATTCCCTGAAGGAATTCGACACGATTCTCAACCGCTGGTCGGAGGAACTCGCGCAGAAAACGTTGGGAACATCAGCGCAGATTTCCGATGCCAGCAACCGTGCCGGGGTTTTGAAAAAACTCGAAACCGGGCAGCTCGGGCTGTTAGAGCGAACCGAGAAAGCGGCCCGCGGCAAAAAGGATGTTGGAGTTTTTACTCAGGAGCAGCAGTCCATTGCCCAGGAGTTGGCGGATTTTCACAAGGAACTTTCCGGCGGTGAATCCGGGCCGGCCAAGGATCTCCTACCATTGCTCGGTCGAATCGCGGCGGCGGAGAAGGCCATGAAGCTTGCGGCTGATGCCCTGCGTGAGTCGCAAACCAAAGACGCGCTTGCGAATCAGGAACTGGCCAGCGACGCCATCGGAGATGCACGTGGAATGGCGGAAAGCCAGCTCGCTCAACTCAACCAGCAGCAGCAACTTATCGGATTCGAGCAATCCGTTGACAAGGCCGCGGGCGGAATGGCGGACATTGTCGGCGGCCAGAACGACCTCATCACTGCGACCAAGGCCGCCGACAAAAAGTCGATGCCTCCCTTGCTCATGCCGCAAAGGAATCTTCTCGATTGCCTCAAGGACATCGCTCCTTCGCTCGATTTGGTGGCTGCCCGTCTCGATGTCGGCACCCCCCTTGTTTTTGCGGGTTCGGATGTGGAGGATGCCATGCACGCCATGGAGGATGGAGACGGTGAGGGCGCCGCCAAAATCCAGGAGATTGCCGTCGATTCGCTGGCCAAGGTTCAGACCCTCGTCTCCAACGTGGCGGCCCAGACCGGATACGTGGCCGAGATCGCCGGGTTCCTTCACGAGGCCCAGTCGAACGCCTCCATACTCGCCTTCCGGCAACGCGAGCTTCGCGAAAACACCGGGATCGAAGGTGCGCTCACCTCCCAGCAAGCTCTCGCCGCGGATGCGGCCAAATACGGCAGCATGTTGAAAGACGTCGCCGGTCAGGTGGACTTCGAAAAACTCGATGAGAAGGTTAAGGAGAAGTTTGCCAAGACCGGCCTCACGCTGGACTTCGAGGCTCCCGCCACCCAAATGCAGGACGCGGCACGATTGCTGCAGGCTGGGCAACCTGCTGCGGATCCGATGCTGGCTGCGGAGACGTCGCTGCATACGATAGCCGGCCAGCTTGACGTCATCATCTCCATGCTCAACGGCTTGCCGAGCATCGAGGTGACCAAAGCCTCTCCACCTGAACTTCATCGCCTGATCGCAGTCCTCGACATTGCCAGCAAGCATCGCCGACTCCTCCGCCAGACGCAGGGCACCGACGACAAGGGTCTTCCTTCACTCGCTGCCGCACAGGCAAAGCTTGCCGAAGCTGCAGCCAAGGCCAACGAAGGCGAGGTCAGCCACCCGCTGCTTGCAACCGCGCAGGGCCAACTGGCATCCATCGGCAATGATCTAACTGCCTCCCGCAAGACCGAGGCGGCTGCCGCGCAACTTGCCGCCGACCGGACCCTGCGACACTTCATCATCGAGCAGGCGTTGATTCTCAACACCGCCATACCACCGGCATCCGCATCCTCCGATCCCGTCGTCACGGAAGCGGAAACCACCGACCTGTCCGCATCAGACCCTGTCAACTTCGTCTCGCAATTCGTGAGCGGCGAAGCACCCAAGGACAAGAAGTCGGAATGGGAAATCCTCGGCACTCGCAACCGGGCCGCCCTCAACCAGAACTTCGCCCGCGAGCTGCCGCTCGAATACCGGGCCACCTTGAAGAATTACTACGAAAGGGTCGCGAAATGAAATCCCAAGTCCTTAACCGTTGTTTTTACCGAATCACCGGGCTTTTGCTTGTCATCGCCTGTTTGAATTCTCTCCCGGTTGTAGGACAGGATACCGCCACCAGCTGTGCCGGGAAACCGGGACGTCACCTCTTCATCCTGTCGGGTCAGTCGAACATGACCGAAGCGCTTAAACAAGGCTTGACCGGGAAGGTGGAGGAAGCGTTCGGCAAGGAGAACGTGGCCATCGCCATGAGCATGAAGAGCGGCAGGGGAATCCGTTACTGGTGTTCCGACTACCGGTTTTCGGACAACCATATACCGAGCGGGGAAGAGCTTGCCGCGATCGGCAGCCTCTACAAACCGCTGATGGACGCGGTCAAAGACGCGGCGGGGGGCAAGACCTTCGACACGGTCACATTGATCTGGATGCAGGGTGAATCCGATTCCGCCAAAGGTCGGGGCGAGGTCTATGAGGAAAACTTCATGAAGTTCCTGAACCATCTCAAGACGGACCTGAAGCGGGACGACATGCGGTTCGTGATCGGCCGTTTGAGCGACTTTGCCATGGACAACCCGCGCTGGGTGAAAATGCGGGAGATACAGGTCAAACTGGCTGGGAGCATCGCCGGTGGCGCGTGGATCGATACGGATGATCTCAACGGCGGTGAGGCAGGCGTGCCGGGAGGGGAATTGCATTACGGGAAGGCGGAATCAGTCACGCTGGGTGTTAGATTTGCGACCAAAGCGATCGAGATGATTCGAGGCGCAAAGTCTGCGTCCGCACCGGATACGAAAGTGGAAAAGACAGCGAAATAAAAATCATGAAAAGCAAAACGCGCATTCATGCGATGTTCAGCCTTGGCGCTGCCTTCGCCCTTTTGATCTCTTCTTCCGTCCACGGACAGGATGTTCCCAAGGACAATACGGCCGCTCCGTTGGATGCCGGAAATCAAGTAGGCGACAAGGAGGGTGCGCCGGAACTCACGGAAGCCGCGGATCGTGCGATTGAGAAAGGTCTTCAATATCTCATCACCACCCAGAAGCCCGATGGCTCATGGAGTTCCGCTGATGGGAAATTCGAAATCGCGGGCACCTCGCTCGGCCTGATGGCTTTCATGGTGAAAGGGGAATTCCCGGGATTTGGAAGAAATGGCGCGGCGCTCGACCGGGCAAAGAACTTCCTGCTCAAGCAAGCCGAGGAATCCTCCACCGGCGTCGTGGGTGGCATGTATGAGCACGGGCTCTTCACGATCGCCATGTCGGAAATGTGGGGAATGACCAACAACACCGAGGACAACAAGAAGATCCAGACCGCGCTCGAGCGCGCCGTTCAAGTGATCCTGCGCGCACAAAGTCCACTCGGTGGTTGGCGCTACAACGCGCGTCCCGACGCAGGTCAGGACACCTCGGTCACCGCCATGGTGTTCGTTTCTCTGGCATCCGCGCGGCAGGCCGGCATCCTTGTGCCCACTGAGACGATCAACCGCGTGGTCGGCTACCTCCGCGACCAGGTCTGGAACGAGAAAACGGGCGGCTTCGGCTATCAGGGGAGAGACGGTAGCACTCTCGCTTGCACCGGCGGCGGTGCCTACGCGGCACAGCTTTGCGGCATGCGCGAAACCGAGTGGGTGCAGGCTGCCATCCGTTACTTGGAGAACAGCCCGAAGATCTTCAACCGCAAGGAAATCGGCGAATACCACTACGCCCATTACTACGCCATGCAGGCCATGGTGCAGGCAGGGGACGAACATTACGCCAAATGGTATCCCCAAATCCGTGATGCCCTGATCACCCTCCAGAAGCCAGACGGTTCGTGGAACGAAGGCACAGCGGAAAAACCGGAGGGCTTTCCTCACAAGACGCCGATGGCCATCATCATCCTCGGCACTCCCCATCGTTACATTCCGGTCTATCAGCAGTAACAGTCTTTCAAGCCCGCATCGGTATTCACCCGACCTTAAAATCCGCACCCTTTCTACAACCATGAGCCGCCCAATCCATCTCGCCATCGTTTCGCTTTTGGCCATCACTCTTGCCCCGTTTGCAGGCGCCAAAGAGTCGGACGAAATCCCGCTCACTGCCAGAGGTCAGGAACTGCAAAAGAAATATGCCAAGGAGCTGGAGTCACTCCGCGCCGAGGTCGTCGCCGCCATGCCGCCGATCGACGCGACCAAGAAGGCCCGCTTCCTCGAAGTCCGCGCCAAATGGAACGGGCTTGCCAGTCCTAACAAGGATAACCACCAAAGCAAATTCCTAGCACTATTCAAGGGTGTCTCCACGATTATCGCACCGGTCGCGGGAGCGGAGAAAGAGGGGACTCGCTAATCCGAGCGGGCTTCATCCCAACGGGCTGGGTCAGGGTCGGATGAATGCTTGGTTCTCTGGCTGTGGTGCCGGGCCGATGCTGCCACCGGAGAAGAATTTCGCTGGATAGTTGATCGTCTTGCAGTCGGCGCGGCCCCTTCCCACCGCCGCGACCCATCGCAGCACGCGGCGGATGATCGAAGCATTGTCCCAAGTCAGATGGGAGAAGGCCGGGTGACACCAATCGAGCGATTGTTCATCGGAGGCCACCAGCGAGACTTGCTTCGGCACTTGGATGCCGGCTCTGAGGAGAAACTGCATGGTGGCGAGCAGCCGTGTCTGTTCATCGATGATCAACGCGGTGGGCGGAGTGGAGCGGAAGAGGCTTTCAAGCAAGGCGCTAAATCCCTCTGGAGTTTCGTTCCAATCCGGCATGTTGTAGTCGCCTGTCGGGATTTTGTGGGCGGCCATTTCTTGAAGGAAGGCTCGCTCGACCCTGCCGTGCGTTGGGTTCCTCCGGGTTTTGAGGTTGATCATCACGATACGGCGATGGCCTAGGGCAATGAGTTCACGCGTTGCTGCCAGAATGGCGGGCACGTGGTCTGGTCCGGTGCGTGCGATCTGTATCCCGCCCGTGCGGCCATACAGGGCCAAGCAGGGCAATGGCTGCAAGGAGAACCACTCAAGAACTGCGCGTGAACCAGCAATGATGATCCAGACGTCGGCAGGCTGTTTGGCTACCATCGCCTTGATAAGTGGGACGCTGTGGTGGAGTTCGGCCTGGGATTTAGCACTGAAAAACGGCAGGTGGCCCGCCGCTTCAAGTTTGGCCTTGATCTGAGAGGCCAGGTGCTCCTGGTAGAAGAGGCCATTGATCGGAGCTTCGTGAACGAGTATTCCCACGCGCAGCTGTTTGCGGTTAGCGGCTGATTCGGCGATGGTGCGAGGGCGACCCCGGCCGTGCGATACCAACAGGCCCTCCGCTTCGAGTTGCCGAAGGGCAGCGCGCAGCGTCTGTGGAGAGACGTCCAGTTCCTTGGAAAGCAGCACCTCGCCGGGGAGCACTCCGCTCCAACGTCCTTGCATAAAGCCCTCTCGTAGGTGAGCGACGGTCTGATCTGCGACGGTGAGGCGGGGTAAGGACATCGGGGTGAACTAAGGTGTATTTTATCCTAGTTGTCGAGAAAACAACGGCGAATGCTCTATCATTTCCACACAATAAGTGTTTTGCTTAGGCAAGATTGAACGTCGTCCGTCCCGGAGTCATCCGATCTGATCCCCACAAGCAACACTGGCTACAGTAGCACCACCAAACCCAAAACCAGACAACATGAAATCAGCAAGAACTCAACTGATGAGTGCTTCCATCAAACAATTTTTGTCCGCTCTGGCGGCGGGCATTGCGCTATCTGTCGGCAGCGCATCCGCGGTCACTGACACGTGGATCGGCACAGCCGGCTCCGGTGGATCCGGAAACTGGGACACCTCTTCCCTCAACTGGAACGATGGCACCACGCCCGGGGTTGCCTTCGTCAATGGCAACAATGTGGTTTTTGACAATACGACCAGTGCCGACATCACGGTGTCGGGCACTGTGTTGCCTGCCAGTATTTCCTTCAATGCCAGCGGCGCAAATTACAGACTCCTTGGTACTGGCACCATTGGCGGGACCGGTCCGCTCAACAAGGCTGGCACTGGCGAGTTGCAGATCAATCAGGTGAACAACAGCTTCACCGGAAAAACGACCATCACCGCAGGCGTCTTGCGGTTGACCAATTCGGGCGGCCTCTCCAACGTCGGCGTGAATGGTCCCTTGGGAGCTCCTGTGGGAGCCAATGCGACCATCGACATCCTCAACGACAGCACTTTCCAGACGGGAGGCGTCGAACCACGGCTGAACCAAGTGACGGATCGCGGTTTCAATCTCGCGGGCACCGAGGCAGGAACCGTGACGATCAGGGTCAATGACAATGACACGAGGTTTACCTTCGGTGCGGTGACCGCCACCGGGACCGGTGCCAAGAACCTCAGGCTATTCATGGGCAACAGCGGGAATGGCGATCGTGAGTCAATGATCTTCAACGGACCAATATCCAATTCTTCCGACGGCAGTCCGACTTCGCTCACCATCTCGTTCAACACGGGAAATTCGGAA
>CANBTO010000252.1 GCA_947372405.1 Verrucomicrobiaceae bacterium | reverse complement strand
TTCCACCCGTTCCGCAAGCTCTGGGTTCTCGAACATTCACCAAAGTTAACATGGCCGCCAATTCTCGGCTATTTCACGCTATAATCTGTCCGGTTTTGCTCCGGCAACAAATCCGGTTTTGCTCCGTCGCCCACACTTGAATTTTTGATGCGTGCGCTCCCCCGATCTTCGTGATAAAGCGCCCAAGTGAAACAATCGTTTCCACTTTTGGTTTTCCCCTTGTTGTCTTTGACCCCTACCATGCAGGTGGCAAGTGCTGCTGTGTCGGTATCCGACCCCAGCAGTGCGTGGACGCTGATGTTAGGAAACTATGATTTTATAGCGGACCAGCAGACTGGACAATCTTCAGGTGACATTGTTGGCAGTGGCACGGATTTCGGTCTTTTTGTGACCTTCAACGACAACGGAAACTCAAGCGCAACGGATGGAATGATCGGATTCCGCCTTAGGATGGACGCAGCCGGGGGGGGGGCAAAAAGCAAACCTGCATTTGATCGCGTGGCATGGATCGGCATCGACGCGGACATCAACGGAACGATCGACACTTTCTTGGTCTCAACCTTCAGGGTAGCAAATCCGAAATCGTCATTTCCGCACCCGGCTCGGGCAGTAACAGCACCCCAGGGACGACCAACATTGCCAAGGTATCTTACAAGACTTACTCCACGAACACCTCCAACTACAACTATCGGGCGGTGGACCACTCGGTGGATGGCGGAACGACGAATGTGTCACCACAGCCACGATAGGAGACCCGGATTACTACGTCAGTTTCATGGTTCCATTCGCGGATGTGGCGGCGTTTCTGGCGACCGGATCGATTTCTGTCACCGACCAATCGCCCATGCATTTCATTGCAGCCACTTCGACGCAGGTGAACAACATCAACCAGGGTTTCGCCGGTGTGAATGGTGGCGCCACGCCGACGACCTCATGGAATGATCTTAATGCGTTCACCACTACCGCCCAATTCAACGGAGCTCCGATACCGGAGCCTTCCTCTCTGATGATGGCATCAGCCGCAATTTTTGCGGTTTCGTCGATTCATCGGCGAAGGGATTGTGGAGTCCGGAGATTTTAAAACGTTCCCTGTGGTTTGGCCTGACCCGCTCCGGACGTCAGAACGGATGGTCCATAAAAGCCGTTCAACGGCCTGGTGGCGATCACCCTTCTGTCACCTTCGAAAGGAGGAGGTGTCTGCCCCGGGGCGTTCGATGGCAATTCGGCGTGATTGCTTCTGGCATTGGTGACGGTGACGGGGGTCCCAACCTCCACCGCATCAAAAAGCAACGGGACGAATTCCTTGGGCATCCGGATGCAGCCATGGGATGCGGGCTTGCCGGGTTCCGGAATCAATCCGCCGTGCATGCCGACCCCGTAGGAAGTGATCCGCATCCAGTAAGGCATCGGTGCGGGAACGTAAACCATCCCCGCCGGCACATGGTCGCGCGGCTGGGCATCGCCGTTCACCACGTTTCCGAATTCATCTTCGATCCATCCGTAGAGGTTGGAGTGCTTGTCCTGGATTTTTTCCATGACCTGGTAATTGCCCGGCCGGGTGTCATGCCCCTCCTTGCCTGTGGCCACGTAGCACCAACCGATTTCCCGGTCGCCCCTTTTGAACTCGGCGATCTGGTCGGTGAGGCTGATGCGGACGGAAACTTTGCCGGGGCCGCCGTCATCATGCCATTGGTAGAGAACACGATCCCGATGACTTGCGGCGGCTGGTCCGCCTCCTGTGCTGCATGAAACAGAAAGAAGCGCGGCGGCAAGGCTGAGGAGGCAGACGGGGGAAAATGATTTTTGGCGCATGGTTTCTCGTTGGTCTAAGGATGGTGTGGGGCGAGCGCCGTTCCGTGATATCAATCTTTTACCCGGAGCGGATCGATCGGTCAAGACCCGGCAAATTCGTTCCGGACGGCCTTGCGCATCCGGCGGTCGTGACTTACCAACAGCGCACATGGTTCGGTTTTCGATTTTTGGCGTCCCGGTTCTGGTCCAACCTTTTTTCTGGATCACGCTGGCCATTCTGGGTGGTGCGGCAAATGCGAACTCGGCGACGGCGATTTTTGAAATCATGCTGTTTGTGCTGGCTGGATTCATATCCGTTTTGATGCACGAACTGGGCCATGCCTTGGTGGCTCGCAAATTTGGTGCCTACAGTGAAATCACGCTTCAGGCTTTCGGAGGCTATGCTGCCTATTCAGGAGTGCGCCTCACGCGTCCGCAGTCCTTGGCCGTGACCGCTGCGGGGCCGGGCGCGGGATTTGCGTTTCTTGTCGCCATGGTCGCGGTGCTTTCGCTCGTTTTTGGATCCGGTGATGTCATCGCCTTCACCCAGCAGGTGCTTTTCCGCTATCATGCATCCTTTCGATCGAACGAGTTTGTCCATTTTCTTCTCGAAAAACCTTTCGTCCATCTATTCATCCGTCATCTCCTGTGGATCAATTTCTGGTGGGGCGTGATCAATCTGCTGCCGGTGCTTCCATTGGACGGCGGCAGGATCATGGAGCTTTTCGTTCGGCCTCAGAAGCTGGTGTATCAGATCGGCCTTGTGGTCGCGCTGGCGATGGCGCTGTATGCGCATCTGGTGATGGGGTCGCTCTACACGGTCTGCCTTTTCGGATTTCTCGCGTGGCAGCAGTGGCAAGCGCTCAGAGCCAACCAGTGGCGATGAATCCCTGTTACCGGAACAACAGGTAAGCCCCGGAGATCGCGGAAAAAACCACGATCATCCATTCAAACACCGCTTGCGGGACGTGGCGGATCAACCATCGCCCGCCGAAGATTCCGGCCACCACGCCTGGAAGCAGACGGCTGTTATCGAGCAGACTTTCCGTGGTGATCAGTGAGCGATTCACGTTGAGGGGCACCTTGAGCACGTTGATCAACAGGAAGAACCTCGCACCAATCCCGATGAGTTCCATCTTTGGAACCTTCCGTGCCGACAAATAGAGCTGGATCACGGGGCCCGCCGCATTGGCAAGCATCGTCGCGAAGCCACCCAGCACGCCGGCTCCGATTCCGAAGCCGGTGGACTCCACACAGCGGTCGAATACATACGGATTCCAGCGGCGGGAAACCTGAAGCGCCAGCATCAGCAGCACGCAGGCACCGATCACGCGCCGGGCGGAGGTTTCCGTCAGCCATCCGAGCATCCACCAGCCTGCTGTTAGACCAACCAGCGCCGGGCCCAGCAAGCGCCACACCGGCTGCCATGAGCCGTGTTTCCGGAACGCCGGGTAAGCCATCAGGTCCGCTGCGATCAACAGCGGCAGCGCAAGCCCCAGCGAAGCCTTCGCGCCGTACAAATCGGCAAGAAGGACCACCGACACCATCGAGACTCCGCTGAATCCTGATTTCGACAGCCCGATGCAGAACGCCGCCAACAGTGCCTCAAGATAAAACGACGTCATTCCGCCGCGAACGATCCTAGGTTCAGCCCCACCATCAAGCATAAAGCCATTTTAAGCTTTCCACCGCAGTCACGCGGCTCTCCACTGCACTTCGTTCCATGTCGATCCTCGCGAGAATCCTGCGCCACACCTTTCGATTCCCTGCGCAGAGTATGCTCTCGCTGGTCATGGCGGTGCTTTGCACGGCTCTGGTCCTCGTCCTGCCGGGAGTCACCATGCGTTTCATCGACGTCATCATCGGTCAAAACCGGCCGGACCTCATTTTATCCACCGCCGCCGTCGGCATCGGCGCGATCCTCGCGCGGCAGTTGCTCTTCACCCTGCGCACCTATGTCAACAACGCGCTCGAACTCAAACTCACACACCGCGTCCGCGTCGAACTCTACGACAAACTCCAGCGTCTGCCCGTCAAATGGTTCGATTCGAACTCATCCGGCGAGATCATGTCGCGTGTGGCCGACGACGTGCCGGCCATGGACCGCGTGATGATCGAGGGTGTGGACCAGGCGCTCGCCGCAGTGCTGCAGTTCCTCATCGTGCTTGGCTACATGTTCCATCACTCCTGGCAGCTCACGCTGGTCACGCTCGCACCGCTGCCGTTCATCGGAATTCTAACAACCTGGTGGGCGCGCCGCTCCGAGCCAATGTGGCAGGCATCTTCCGAGGCTTCCTCGGCGCTCAACGCCATCCTTCATGACAACCTCGCCGGCATCCGGCAGATCAAGGCCTATACAGTGGAACCCGAGGCGCTTGATACCTTTGACAAGGCTTCAAGGAACGTGGGCGAGACTCACATGACCGTCATGAGAGGCCAGGCGCTGGTATGGCCGACGGTCTCTTTCATCGCAGAGTCCGGAATCATCCTGATGGTTGCTAGTGGTGCATACTTGGCGCTTCATGGCATGCTTTCTCCCGGAGTAGTCATCTCATTTCTCGTCGCCTGGGGCTTCCTGTTCGATCCGATATCGCGCATCAACCCTCTTTCCCAAACCTTCACGCGCGGCATCGTCGCAGCGAAAAGGGTGTTCGCTATCATCGATACACCTGACGAATCCCACATCACTGAAGGACTTCGCCCGGCTGACTTCCGCGGGCATGTGAGGTTCGAGGATGTTTGTTTCCATTACACCGACGGATCGCCGGCCATCCGCAACCTGTCCATTGAAGCGAAATCCGGAGAAACCATCGCGCTTGTCGGTGCCACAGGCGCGGGCAAGTCCACCGTGCTCAATCTTTTGACGCGTTTTTACGAACCGTCTTCCGGCCGCATCCTCATTGATGGCGTTCCGCTCGCGGATGTTTCGAAGGAATGGTTGCGCGACCAACTCGGCTACGTCACCCAGGAATGTTTCCTTTTCAACACCACGGTCCGCGAGAACCTGCTGCTTGCGAAGCGTGACGCCACTGACGAAGAACTCTGGGCGGCCTTGGAATCCGCAAACGCGGCTGGCTTCGTGCGCGAGAATTCCGAAGGACTCGATGCGATTGCCGGTGAGCGCGGCGGACGTTTCTCCGGCGGCGAGAAACAAAGGATTTCCATTGCACGGGCACTGCTTCGTAATCCTCCGTTGCTGCTGCTTGATGAAGCCACCTCCGCACTCGACAACCGGACGGAGCGACTCGTTCAGGATGCGCTTGCCAGGCTCCGCTCGGATCGCACCTGCTTCGTCATCGCCCACCGTCTTTCCACCGTGGAGCAGGCGGACCGCATCTGTGTGCTTGACCACGGCAGGCTTGTGGAGCAAGGCACCCATGACGATCTTCTCGCACGCGGCGGCTCGTATGCGCAACTTTGCAAAGCGGGTTTCGCAATCGATCCTAGACCTGCCGCGTGAAGGCGTGCATACTCCAAAGCGTCGCCATTTCCCTTTGTCATCTCCTCATGGAAACACTTGTCAGACTTCCCGAATCCGAAGCTCCGAACACCCTTGCGGAAGTACTCTCCGCGCTCAGAAAGGAACACCTCGATCCACGGCATGAATCCAAGTCGTGGGGTGACTGGATCTATCTGGAATGCTACAATACAGTCATCAGCATCGAGTCCAACCGCGGTCTAAGCAGCTCGGCCACCATCGAACACGGGGAGGGTGAGGAGGATGGTGAGCCGGTGGTTTCGATTCTTCGAGCGTTCGGTCGGCTGGGCTGGCACGGAGTCGATGACGATGGCGAATTTCCCCTCGTTTGAGGCTAGGTAAATTCTTCGTAAAGCGGCCAAACATCCTTGAACGGCGACAGCCGTTGAGCGATGTAGGGTTTCCATGAAGATCATCCCTGCTGTTGTCCCGCTGTTCATGTCCATTGGGCCGATTCATGCTTGGCAGTTGCACGAATGGGGCACCTTTACCACCGTGGCCGGCTCCGACGGCGTTCTTCTAACAGGATTGGAGCGCGAGGAAGAACCGCTCCCGCCGTTTGTGCACGCACAGTTCGGACTGGAAAACGGCCAGAGCCCGGACATGCACGAGATCCTGCGCATCCTGAAAACCCACGGCACGCCTGGCATCACACCGCCAAATTCAAAGGGGCTGGGCAGTCGTCCTGTATCCGGCGTCACCGTGAAGATGGAAACCCCGGTCATTTATTTCCACTCGGACGCAGCATTCAAGGCCCGCGTCAGTGTTGGCTTCGAAGGCGGTGTCATCAGCCAGTGGTATCCGGATCGCAGCGGCGGCGAGACGCTCTCAGAGCCCACGCCATCCGCAGATCCCGTGAAAAACCCCACCCCTTATGAGAGGTGGAAACTCGATTTTTCAAAACCCCGTCGCGGAAGCATCGAGTGGAATGTCGATGTGCTCTCGCCTGCCGAAAGTCCTGGAGTTCTCACCTTCAAGCCAGACGATTCCGTCAATTGGTTGCGCGCCCGGGTGCCGGAAGCCAATATAATCAGGACCGCTTCCGGAGAAACTGAAAACTATCTGTTCTATCGCGGTATTGGAAATTTCACGCCCGGTCTGCAAACGTCCGTCTCTTCGGATGAGACGCTGCATCTTTCCAACCATACCGGCGGAGACGTTTCCTACATGCTGGTTTTCGAACAGAATGCAGGGAAAATCCACTGGCACGGAATTCCCGGCGGCCTCAAGTCCGGTAATAAAGTCGATGTGCCGGAGACCGCGCTGGCTGAAGCAGGAGATGGTTTTCCGGCACCCATCTATCAGTCCATGAAATCCGGACTGACCGCCAGTGGACTTCTTTCTTCCGAGGCGGACGCCATGATCCAGACGTGGTGGCGCAGCTATTTCGGGCAGGACGGACTTCGCGTTTTCTGGATCGTACCTGCCGCCGTTACGGCGAAGGTTCTTCCTCTCACTGTGAGTCCCGCGCCTGATCAAATCGTTCGCACGCTTGTGGGCCGAAGCGAAGTTCTCCGTCCGCGTCAGGAGGTGGCTTGGCTCGCCCAGTCCCGTGTCACCGGCGATCAGGCGTGGCCATGGAAAACATTGATTCAATCGGACCGTTTCGGCCTTGCTGTCCAAGAACGGGTGAAGGTTCTTGAAAAAGAGCATGCTGCGACTGCTGGCAAGTGAACAGGGTAGGGGAGACGTGGGCAGGATTGCCACGGATTTCCTGATTTTCCGGCAAAGAAAACAATCTTGCTCAAGGGCGTGTCTCGGGGGATGCTGTGTCCGCAGCAGCACGCATGGCGAGCAAGGACAACAAAAAGCGCGGCGAAGAGGAGAAGCCGTCGCGATGGACCAACGAGATTACGGGAATCATCTGGATTACCGTAGGGCTGTTAC
>CANBTO010000251.1 GCA_947372405.1 Verrucomicrobiaceae bacterium | reverse complement strand
CGAGATTGTTGACTTAAAAGTCAACGACGTCGAGCTCACCGAAGAGGGGGGATGCGCGGGGCGGCCAAAGCGGCCAGGGTTTCATCGCGAAGATCCCGAAGCGCGCGGATCTCAGCCGGCGAAACCTGGGAATTGCGCGTGGCGAGGTCCTCGAGGCGGGCGAGTTCGAGGCCCAGTGTTTCCGCCGCATGCTGGCGGGACTTTTCCATCGTGGAGACACCGGTGACGGCGGCGAGTGCGCGGGCGGCATCCATCATCTTCGGGAACAGCTCGCGGCGGAAGGTCTCCTGACCGACGAGGCGGCGGGAGTCGCCAGCTTGCAGCACCGCTCCGGGCGGACTGGCGGATGGATTGCCCTGGTGGTCAACGGTCACCCGAATGACGGATGGCGGCAGGAATCGGTCGAGGTGCAGACGGGAGGGAGCGAGGACTTCCATCACATAGGCGCACTCGAGCAGCACCGCCTTGCGCTTGGAGTTTTTCCAAAGGGCGAAGGACGCGTTGCCGGATTCGCTGTCGAGGAAATGTTCGAGCGCGCCAAGCAACAGCGGGTGATCGGGTGTTAGAAACGCCAGGTCCTCGCGGGCGAGCGCCACGGCACGGTCGAAGGTGCCGGAGAGTCCTTCCGGCGGCAGACCGGCGAAGGCCTCGCTGTGGCGCTGGCCGCGGTGGAAATGATAACTGCGTGCGGAAAGTTCGGACACATCCAGCCCGAGATGGTCGAACAAACGCACGACGAAGCGTTCGAAACGCGGATCGGCAGATGCGGCGGCAATGTCGCCTAACAGAGATGCCGCGTTGCGCAGCGAGGGTGCGCCGAGTTCGATCAGCCGGTCATGGCCGGTGGCGAGCTCGCGGGCGACGTCATCCTTGAGCTCGCGGCTGCGTCGCAGAAACGAGCCGAGATTTTCCGCCTGGAGGACATCAAGCTCCGGCAGCAGTGCGGCGGCGAGGGCGGCGGCACCTTTGAGCGGCCGGGTGAAGGCGTCGAGTCCCTCATGCAGCCACAGCGCGTGCAGTTCGGAGCGGCTGCCGACGCCGTAGGGCACATGGATGTGGACGGTGCCGGTCTGGCCGATGCGGTCGAGCCGCCCGATGCGCTGCTCTAACAACTCGGGATCGCATGGCAGCCCGAAGAGCACCAGGTGGCGGGCAAACTGGAAGTTGCGTCCCTCGCTGCCGATTTCAGAGCAGATCAGGATGCGCGCGCCTTCGGGATCGGCGAACCATGCGGCGTTCCGGTCACGCTGGAGCAAAGTGAGATCCTCATGAAACAGGGCGGCCTCCACCTGGATCCCGGCGAGCAGTTTCTCATGCACGACGATGGCGGCCTCGGGCGAGCCTGTGATGAGCAGAACCTTCGCATCCTGCGGCAACGACCGCAGCAGCCCGGCAAGCCAGGCGTAGGGGGACTCACCTTCCGGAAGAGGATGGAGGTGCGGCTTCCGTTCCGGAAATCCGGGCAGGTGCTCGCGGGTGTTACGGAACAGAACACGGCCCGTGCCGAACGAATCGATCAATTCCGCGGTGAGCGCCTGACGGACGTTTTCATCTCCGGTCCGCAGTGCTGATAGATGGGCCGCGGCTCTCGGTGAGCGTGCGGTGAAGGCCTCAATGTCATCCGGGACGCCGCCGTTCCTGAGCGCCTCCACCACGGCTGCCAGCGGCGCGTGCGCTTGTGTCTCCGCGATGAAAGTTTCCAAATCCGCATAACGGCCCGGATCTAACAGCCGTAGGCGCGCGAAGTGACCCGCGGGCCCGAGCATCTGCGGCGTGGCAGTGAGCAGCAGCAGCGAGGGAATGTCCCGCGCAAGTTCTTCGACCATCGCATACGCGGCGGACGGACCGTCGGGCGACCATTCGAGGTGATGCGCCTCATCGACGACCAGCAGGTAGAACCCGGAGGCACGGGCCTGCGCGGCGCGGGCGGGCATTTCGGTTAGAAAATCCGTAGCGGCGAGAACGAGTTGCGAATCGAGAAACGGATTGGCGGCGGCATCATGCGCCTCGATCGAAAGGCAACGGTCCTCGTCGAATATCGCAAACAACAGATCGAAGCGACGGAGCAGTTCGACGAACCATTGGTGCACGAGCGGCTCCGGCACCAATATGAGGACGCGCCCGGCGGCACCTGTGAGATGGAGGCGGTGCAGGATCAGGCAGGCCTCGATGGTTTTGCCAAGCCCGACCTCGTCTGCCAGCAGCACACGCGGATGCAGTCTGCCGGCGGTCTCCGCGACGATGGCGAGCTGGTGCGGGATCAAGTCGATGCGCGCGCCGGTGAATCCACGCGCAGGGGACTGGCGGATGCGGGTGTTCCAATCGAGCGCCTGCATGCGTTGATCGAAATCCCCGGGATGATCGGACAAACCTGCGAGCAGGCGTTTCTCAGGGTGGATGAAGTCGAGCGAATCTAACAAATCGCATTCGGCGATCCGCAGTCCGCCGCCATCGTAAACGAGAAGATCCTCATTCTCCGAGACCGACTCTACGACCATCTCGCGCCCGTCGCGGTTGGCAATCACGTCGCCGGGCTCGAAGCGCACGCGAACGAGCGGCGCGGAGCCGAATGCATAGGACCGGTTTTCCTCCCGAGCCGGAAAGCGAACCGCCACGATGTCCCCCGTCACGCTGACGATGCGCCCCAGACCAAGGGCGGGCTCGGAAGTGGAGATCCATCGTTGTCCGGGAACAGGTAGCGGCATGCGAACCGCCATTTAGAAACGGATCCACGCAGGGTCGAGGCGAAAGGGTGCGGGATGTCGTCGCCACGCCCTGAGTCTGAAACGCCATCCATGGCGGACCTCAGGCCCCCACGCACAGTTTGTCGAAGATGAACTCGTCGGGAATGCGGCCGATGTTTTCCACCACCAGGTCCGGCTGATAGGCGAACTTCACGAGGTCCTGGCGCTTGGTGCCGCCGCTGAGCACCAGCACGCTGCGGTAGCCCATCTGCACCGCTCCGAGAATGTCGGTGTCCATCGTGTCACCCACCATCACGATCTCGTCGGTGCGCAGGCCCATCTCCTTGCGGGCGACGCGCATCATGATCGGGCTTGGCTTGCCGACGGAAAACGCCTGCACACCGGTGGCGCGCTCGATCATCGCGACGATCGCGCCGCAGCCCGGGCGCAGTCCGTTTTCGGTCGGACAGTTCGGATCCAGGTTGGTTGCGATGAGACGTGCGCCCTTGTCCACCAACCTCACGCCGCGCTCGATCATTTCGAAGGTGAGGGTGCGGCCCTCGCCAACCACGACGAAGTCCGCGTCGTCATCCACCACGGTGTAGCCGTTGCGGTGAAGTGCCGCGGCGAGACCGTGCTCGCCGATCACGTAGGCGGTGCCGTCGGGCTTCTGGCTTGCGAGAAAGCGGGCGGTCGCCATCGCGCAGGTGAAGACCTCGTCCTCACTGGCGTGGATGCCAAGGCGGCGCAGCTTGAGCGCCACATCGCGCCGGGCGCGCTGCGAGTTGTTTGTTAGAAACCGGAAGGGAATCTTGTGGTTCCGCAGGCGGGTGATGAATTCGGACGCGCCGGGAACCAGCTTGGATCCGCGGTAGATGACTCCGTCCATGTCGAGTAGAAAGCCGATGTTTGCCATGCCATCACACAAGCCCTCAGCATGCCAGAAGCCGGGGTTCGCCAGCAGCGGTGCTGAAGCCCCCTCATGCGGGCGGACAGCCCCCATGACTTGGCGTCATCGTGGAAAAACGCCGTTTTGAACGACTTCGGGCCTCATTCCATCGTGCTGACCATCCCGTTCAACTGGATGCTGCGCGAGATGTCGAAGCTCACATAGGCGAGGCGGTCGGTGCCGAAAGGCGTGGTGGTCAGTATCTCCAAGGTCCAGCGTCCGTTGTCGGTGAAAATCGCGCCGTAATCATTCACCACCAGCACCCTGCTGTTAGGAACCTGGTCGTTGACCACCAGCGAGCTGCCCGGCACCACAGTGCCGTTTGTTCCCAAAGCCGGGTCACCGCGATACACTTGGGCGTAGGTCCGGGAGCTCGGATAAAGGTCGTTGTAGGTGAAGGTGAGTTGGGGAAGATTGAAACGCAGTTTCTGGCCCTGGGCGATTCCGGAAATCGAAGCATCCGCCACAGGCCAGATCTGCACCGTCTTCGAAGCAAGCTGGGACGCCGGGACATTGGAGATGGTATCCGCAATGGAGAACACGGAGAACGTTTCCTCGCCTCGCACTTTCAGCGGGTTGGATGACGGAACCGATGTGATGGCGTAGGACAGCGTCTGCTTGCCGTTCGCCACGACGGAAGCCTGCGAGAGCAGGGTGGCCTGCGTCCGGTCAAGGCCGGTGCCTGTCCCTCCCACTCCGTAGGACTGCACATAACGCAGAAAGGTCACGCTTTGCGACGCGGGTGGATTCGTCGAACCGGAAAGCAGGCCTGATACTGTTAGATCCACCCAGAACGGCCGGTCGGCTCGCGTCCGGGGAATCACGGCGTAGGGATCCTCCGTGCGGATCGTCACATCCGCGACGGGAATGTAAGCACTCACGTAACGGGTATCCAGCAGGTAACTGGTGAGCGGGGACGAGAGAACGCTCCACAACTCGAATCGCGCGCCGCCGACATCGACCGGCAGCATCGAATACTGCGTGCCTGTCGGAGTCACCGTCATGTCCCACTGGACGCCGCTGGGCAACTGGACCTGCCGGACGAAATTCGTGTAGCTTTGTGCGCCTGCCCAGGCGCATGTTCCTGCTAGAAATAGAGCCAGCCTAGCGACGAACGAGTTCATGGTTTTGTATTGGCGGTGATTTCAGGTTCTTTTGGGGGAAGGACCGAAATGGGACCTCCCATGTAGGTGGCGACGACCATGTTGCCGCTCCGGCTCATCACCTTGCGGGTGTCTTCGGAAATGGCGAGGTTTCCCGCCGCCTGCTTCCAGTTGACCTCCACGGTGGTGATCCATCCGCGGTTCGCCGCGTAGAAATCCTTCCAGCCCACGATGCGTGCTCCCGGCTGGATTCCGACACGGCCTTCGTAGTTCTTGGCAATCTGCAGGATCGCACGTTTCGGGACGAGTGTCGCCATTCCCTGATAACACAGCACGTCTGATTCGGTTAGAATGTCCTTCGGCCGGTTCACCGCTGGATTTTCGATGTTGGACGGAGCCATGTGTTTCATCGGATCCGCCTGTTCGGCCCTGCGCTTCGCCGCTACGATCTGCGCGTAGGTGGAGACATCGGTCATCGCCGGTGGCTCGGCGTTTGAAGAGGCGGTGGTCCAAGCGTACAGGGAGAGGACCAGAGGTTTGCGAAGCGCAAGGATGTTCATCGGCTCAGGGATTTCGGAAGGTGACGAGGAGCACGAGGTCCTGGAAGTCATAGCCGGCGGAGGCCGTGCTGGTGTCGGTGAGTTCCATGTAGATGATCACATCCATCGGGCCGATCTTCACCTTGCCGGACGCGTCCAGATATGGCTTCAGGAAACTTGAGAGCGACGGCGCGTTGTAAGCCGGAAGATAGGAAGGAGGCGTGTCACCGTTGACCATGCAGCGGATGTTTGTGCCGCTCTGCGAGGTGAAGGTGGGGCCATTCGATCCGTTGTACACATAGTTCCCGCTGAAGTTGAGCGTACTGGCGGCGTTGACGGTGATGGTCTTGAGGAGTCCCTGGGACTGCGCGATGGAATCCGTCTGCACGCCGTCGAAAATCGTCGTCCATGTTGAAGAACCGTTGTATTGAATCTTGCCGACGGTTTCGACATAGGCGAAACCCGCCTTGCTGCTGTTCTGCACCGTCACGCCCTGTCCGAGGATCCGGATGTCAGCCAACATGCGCTGCGTGGGAATCAGCGAGGCGGGCGGCTGGATCGTGACATAGTTCTTCACGATCGACGGATAGCTGATGTTCCATGTCAGGGAGGGACTGGAACCTGCTCGAACCACATTCGTGTTCACCGATAGAGACCCCACCGGGGGAGCCGGTGTGGTGGTCTGAGCGGCGTGGATGGCTGATGTCATCACGCCAAAGCTGGCAATCATGGCTGCGCCCAGCGCAACCGGATGGCTGTTTTTCATGGGGGGATTTGGGGGGAGGTGGAATCACCGCTTCCGTCTGGTTCTCACGAGCGGGGGGACCCATGAGGAGCGGCAGAACGATTTCCGGTTGGGGGGAGTGTCTTCAGACCAAAGGTCCTCTGGACGACGGAACCATTGTCGATACCCGGATAAAACGAAAGCCGGATTTTCAACGCGATCACGTAGGGGCTTCCTCGATCCGCGCGCTCCCGCCCATTCTTGCGGATGCCTCTTTCACAGCCCTATCTCACCGCAATCTTGAGGTTTCCAGCCACGGTTTTCACGACGCACGATGATCCGTTGCATGCCATGGAATCCGTGTTACCTGTGATTGTCGAATCAGGAGGTATGCATGAAGAGGGAATATCGTTGGTTTCGCTCGGTTGGAGGCTCCGCCTTTGAAGTATTGAAGTTGGCAACATTCACAAGCTTCCTCATCCTGGCGGTTTCAACGACAACCGTTGCCGGCACACCCGTTTCATCCTCCGGAAATTTCGCAGGCATTTACAAGGTCGCCGCAAGCACCGACCCGATTTTTCCGGCTGATTCAAACTGCGATTACTTCCTGGATTTCGGAACAGGACTTCAACCCGGCAAATCCAGCGGCAGCGTCGCGGTGTCGCAACGCCGGAATCCCAACGTGAAGGTCAGGATCATGAGCTGGCAGTATTTCCCGGACGTGGGCCGGCTCGCCATCGGCAATCCCTGCGCTGAGGGTTCCCGGACCGCAGTCGCTGCGGCAGTCTGGCGGATACGCTTGGTTTCCAACGGTGTCGTCTTTGAACGCGGCAAATTCAGGATCATTCTCAACCGGGTTGACCCGGATGATTATTGAACGGAAACCGCTGCCAGGAGATCTGATCCACAGCTTCGCGGCAAATCCGCCATAGACCTTGCTCAATACGTCGGCATCGACGCGCAGCGGAACACGGCATCCAGCACGTTCTTGTCCGTCGCCGGATCATGGACCACCGTCATCGCGACGCGGTTCTTCGGATCGTGCCAGTCCTTCCAGTGGATCATCAGCGCTTTGCCGTAGTCCTTGTGTTCGATCACCGCCTTGATCTTGGAGTCCACCGAGCCGATGGCGTGTTTCGTTTCTATCAGAAGTATCCCGTCTTTCGCCACACCGCGGCCTTTCACACCAACGACGAAATCCGGGAA
>CANBTO010000250.1 GCA_947372405.1 Verrucomicrobiaceae bacterium | reverse complement strand
CTCGATGTCGGCTCGTCGCATCCTGGGGCTGGAGAAGGTCCCAAGGGTCCGGCTGTTCGCCGGTTAAAGCGGCACGCGAGCTGGGTTCAGAACGTCGCGAGACAGTTCGGTCCTCTATCCTCTGTGGGCGCAGGAAAATTGAGGGGTTCAGTTCCTAGTACGAGAGGACCGGAATTGACATACCTCTGGTGCACCGGTTGTCCTGTCAAGGGCATGGCCGGGTAGCTAAGTATGGAATAGATAAGCGCTGAAAGCATCTAAGCGCCAAGCTACTCCCAAGATGAATTTTCCCTTAAGGATCGTCGAAGACTACGACGTTGATAGGCTTCAGGTGTAAGTGCAGTAATGTATTCAGCCGAGAAGTACTAATCATCCGTTTGGCTTGATTCCTATTTTTGAATTAGTGAAAGCAAGTGACCGTGAATGGTTTGGAGATTGTCAGGTTTTAAAATGAAGTTCTCCGTGTGGATGTCAGAGAGCGGGCGGCTAGATTGATGAATATAAGTCCTATAGGACCTATAAGACCTATATTCAAAGCACATAGCTCAGGCCCCCAGAGTCCTAGTTCCAGAAGCAGCCGGAAAAGCAAAGCTGCCCCTGAAATTACCCTCTGGTGACCAGAGCGCGGTGGAACCACCCGGTCCCATTCCGAACCCGGAAGTGAAACGCCGCAGCGCCAATGGTAGTGAGACGATAGGTCTTGTGAGAGTAGGTCGTCGCCAGGTATATGCCCGGCTCCCGTAACAGGGAGCCGGGCTCTTTTTTTGGCGGGCGGGGAAGATGAAAAGTAAGCGTCGTAAATTCGTAAGCGTAGTCCCAAGTACCATCTGAAACCACTCGCAGCCGCATAGCAAAGCAGTCATAGCGTGACGGCTATGACTGCTACGCACGACAACATCATCAAATCCGACCGCCGGGGGCGACTCTGCTACACTCAGGAACAGAGAGACGCTCTGGTCAATGCGTGTCAGGCCAGCGGGCTGAGCACCCCGCGCTTCGCCGCGATCCACGGTGTGAAGTATCAGACGCTGGCCGCCTGGATCCATCGACGCCATCGGCAGACCAAACCGGCGCAGCCGGGTTTGCCGCAACCCGCTCCATTCATGCTCGTCCCGGTCGAGCGGGAAGACCCCGCTTCATCCGCAGTCGCCAGTCTGATGGAAATCAATCTGCCCGGTGGCGCGACACTCCGTGTCACCGCGCCCTGCCACATCCCGCTGGCCGCCGCCCTCATCCGCGAACTCGCCAAGCCATTGCCATGTTGAGCTTCTCCGGGAGTTTGAAAGTCTTCGTCGCCGTCGAGCCCTGTGACATGCGCCGCAGCTTCAATGGCCTTCACGACGTGGTCACCACCAAGCTGCGGGAAGACCCGCGCAGCGGCTCCATCTTCGCCTTCACCAACAAGCGCCGCACCCTGCTCAAAATCCTCTACTGGGACGGCAGCGGACTTTGGGTGTTGGCCAAGCGGCTTGAAAAAGGCACCTTCGCCTGGCCCAAGGGCACCGACATCAAGGACGGCAAACTTCGCCTCAACACCACCGCGCTCGCCATGCTTCTCGACGGCATCGACATGCGCCACGGCTGCGAGCGCCCGTGGTATCAATTGGGCTGAAAAAACATAACTTCCCGTTAGCAACGGCACGCCTCCTGCTACTGCATTCATCGTAAATGGAAGACGCGGAACGCCAACAACTGCTCGATGAAAATGCGAGCCTGCGTGCCGAGATCGCCCAACTCAAGCAAACCATCGACACCCTTGTCCGCCGCATCTTCGGCACCAAGAGTGAAATCCTCGATCCCGCCCAACTCGAACTCCTGCTAGGAACCGACCTCGCAAAAAAAGTCCCTGCCGCCGCTCCCGCAGACCCCGGACCGGCGGCTGAGATCCCCACCCACCAGAAGAAAGCCCGCAAGCAGGCCCGCGCCCCGCGCATCCCCGAACACCTGCCCGTGAGCGAGGAAAAAATCCTCGAACCCGCCGAAGTTCTCGCCGACCCGTCGGCTTGGCGCCGCATCGGCGAGGAAACCCGCGAACAACTCCACTATCATCGCGGCAGCTTCAGCCGCATCCGCACCGTCCGCCCCAAGTATGTCAGGATCGGCGACCCGCTCACCAAGCCCGTCATCGCCCCGCTGCCGCCCAGCCTCCAGGACCGCTGCATCGCCACCCCCGCGCTCATTGCCGAAGTCCTCGACAACCGCTTCGTCTGCCACCTTCCCTACTACCGGCAGGCCGAAATGTTCGCCCGCCTCGGCGTCAACCTCCACCGCAAGACCCTCTGCGACTGGGCCCTGTTAGCCTCCGACTGGCTCGCCATCATCTACCGCGAAATCCAATACGAACATTGGCGATGCACCTACCGCCAGATCGACGAAACCCCCATCGACTATCTCGAACCCGGTCACGGCAAAGCCAAAACCGGCTACCTCTGGGTCTCCAACATCCCCGGCGGCAGCGTCATCTATCATTGGCGCAAAGGTCGCGACCAAGGCGGCATCACCGACCTCTTCGACAGCGATCCAAGTGCCGCCGCACACCCCACCGTCATTCAAAGCGACGGCTACAGCGCCTATCCCGCGTGGGCCAATGGCAAAGACCACATCACCCTCATGGGCTGCCACGCCCATGTTAGGCGGAAATTTTTCGAAGCCCAGGACCAATCCCCGCGCCTCGTCGCCTGGATCCTCCGCCAACTCGCCCACCTCTACCAGATCGAGAGCCGCCTTCGCGAAACCCAAGCCAGCCCTGTCCTGCGCGAAGCCGTTCGCGCCGCCCAAAGCCGCCCCATTCACCAGCGCCTCAAAAGGCTTTTCGACAAACTCGCCCAACGCCGCACGATCCTGCCCAAAAGCACTTTAGGCAAAGCCATCACCTACGCCCTCAACCAATGGCCCAACCTCCAGACCTATCTGCGTGACGGCCGTGTCGAGATCGACAACAACCTCGTTGAGAACGCCATCCGGCCCACCAAGCTCGGAGCCAAGAACTGGCTCTTCATCGGTGCCGAGCACGCCGGAGAAAAATCCGCCATCATCTACACCCTCGTAGAGAACTGCCGCCTAGGGCTCGACGCGAAGGAATACTTTGAAGACATCCTCACCCGTCTGCCCGCCATGAAAGCCAGCGAGGCCGCCAGCCTCACGCCCGCCAATTGGCTCAAAGCCCGAAAAGAAAAGACAGGCAGCAGAGTCGCCTGACAACATAGCAGTCATAGATTTCGCCAATATGACTACTACGCAATGACCGTAGCAAACCCATACACATGGTGCTCCTGACTACGCTTACGTGGGGGGAGCCATTAGTCTTGGGATGGTGTTCAGGCGCAAGCCATGCGAGGTGGCCGCCAGCGCCACGAAAAAAGCGGAGCCTTGCGGCTCCGCTTTGGGTAGAGGATGGACTGATGTCCTTGGCTAAGTTTCTCAGACGGTGCCGAAGATGGTCTTGCCTGTGGATTTGAGGTCGTCGCAGGCTTCCTTCATGCGGACGCAGAGGCTTTGCTCGGCCTTTTTCAGATAGGAGCGTGGGTCGTAATGTTTTTTGTCGCCGACTTCGCCGTCGATCTTGAGGACGCCCTCGATGTTCTGGCACATGTGGGTGACGATGGGGCGGGTGAAGGCGTATTGGGTGTCGGTGTCGATGTTCATTTTGACGACGCCGTAGTCGAGGGTCTCGCGGAGGTCGCTTTCGGAGGTGCCGGAGCCGCCGTGGAAGACGAGGTCCATTTCCGCTGCTGCGCCGTGTTTGTCCATGACAGCCTTTTGGCCGTCGCGGAGGATGGTGGGCTTGAGTTTGACGGCGCCGGGCTTGTAGGAGCCGTGGACGTTGCCGAAGGTGGCGGCGAAGAGGAAGCGGCCTAACGGCTGGAGGGCTTCATAGACTTCCACCATGTCCGAGGGGGTGGTGTAGAGTTTTTCGATGGGGAGGCCGGAGGTGTCGTGGCCATCTTCTTCACCACCGACGCAGCCGGCTTCGACTTCGAGGATGATGCCGAGTTCGGCGCACTCTTTGAGGAGCGCTTTGGAAATTTCCAGGTTTTCCGCGAGCGGGACGACGGAGCCGTCGAACATGTGGGATTGGAAGAGGGGGCCTTTGCCGGCGGCGATGCGCTTGCGGGAGGCTTCGAGGAGTGGCTTGAGGAAGCCCTCGACTTTGGCGGGGTGGCAATGGTCGGTGTGGAGGGCGATGAGGACATCGTATTTCTCCGCGAGGAGGTGGCATGCTTCGGCGAGGACGATGGCTCCGAAGGCGGCGTCCTTGACGGCTGTGCCGGAGGCGAACTCGCCGCCACCGGTGGAAACCTGGATGATGCCGTCCGACTTTGCTTCGGAAAAGGCTTTGAGCGCCCCGTTGATGGTGGGCAGCGAGGTGACGTTGATGGCGGGATAGGCGTAGCCACCTTTTTGGGCGGCATCTAACATGGCGCGGTATTGCGCGGGCGTGGCGATTGGCATGGCGGCAGTTCCGTAACCATCTGGCGTGCCAAGGACAAGCCGGAATCATGGAATTCCGTCAAACCGTCCGGCTTGCCGCTTGCCAAGCCCGTCCTAACGCGATTGTTTCTTGTTCATCCCGATGATAGCGCCCGAGACAATCACCTGCAAGCCAACGCCTTGGTTTCTTTTCCGTGCGGTCGTGATGCTGCTGCTGTTCGGCGTGTTCGCGGTGTTGTTTTACCGTGACGGTTCGACGGGTTACCGGAAAAAAAACGAGATCTTCTACCTTCACAAGACCTTCGAGCAGGCCAGTAACAAATTTCTGGAAGCGAAGGCCAAGGGACCGCTCACACCGGCGGAGTGGAAAATGTATGCGGCGAAGCAAACCGTCGATTTTCCCGATGATCGTGCAGTATTACCCTCAGCGTTGGAATCGCCCATGCCATGGCCCGCGATCCTGCAGGACTATGCGAAGATGGAGACCCAGTGGAACCTGCTCTGGCGCGAATACACCAAGGACCGCGGGCTGGATGCCACCACTCCAGAAGAGCCCTACGACGCCCAGAAAATCAAGGAACAGTGGATCGTTTTCGGCGGCTCCGCCTTGCTCTCCTTGGTCGCCGCATTTTTCCTCATCCGCACGGTCAGACGCTCGATCTCGGTGGATAGCGAGGCCCTCACCACGCAGTTGGGCCAACGGATTCCCTTCGCCGATCTGAAATCCCTCGACCTCCGCAAGTGGGAGACCAAGGGCCTTGCCTTCATCGAATTTGACGGGCCATCCGGGAAAGGCACCGTCCGCATCGACGGCCTGACCTACGGCGGTTTCAAAAAGGAAAATAACGAACCCGCCGAGCGCCTGATGCGCCACCTGCGCGAGCGTTTCTCCGGGGAAATCATCGAATACACCACCGTCCCGGAAGGCGAATCCAGCGATGATCCGGCCACTCCCGCAGCCTAGATTTTTCCACCACCCGCGCTTTTCCGCTCTCGTTGCGTTTTCGAGGTTGCCAAGACGGGTCTGCAAGCGATAACCAAGCCCAACGCCAACCTCAACTACAGCAACTCATGTCAGATAAAAGTATCGAAGCCCGTGTAAAGGACATCATCGTGGACCAACTTGGCGTCAACGCTGATCAAGTCACCACTGAAGCCAAATTCGTCGAAGATCTCGGTGCCGACTCGCTCGACACCGTCGAGCTCGTCTTGGCGTGTGAAGAAGAATTCGACATCGAAGTACCGGACGAAGAAGCCGAGAAGCTCCAAGCGGTCGGTGACGTAGTCGCCTACATCACCAGCCAGCAGGCCTAATTTTCCGTTAGGCGAACGCTTTGCAGAAGGGCGGCACCTAACAAGGTGGCCGCCCTTTTCATTGCAAAGTGTCCGCTTCAGGGCGACTATCCCGCGCCATGCACTCGCCGGACGACATTCACTACGCGTTAGAGACGACCAAAGTCCTGCGCGAGCCCGACCGTCGGATCGACACCTTTGGTGAGACCCGCTTTGAATTTCAACTCATCAGCGAGCTCATGGATCGCACCGGCGAGGTCCGCATCCGTACCGGGGAAGTCGAGGCCATGCGCCCGCGCATCCTCCGCCCGTCCGCCTACTCAGAGGTGGAGTTGGATGGTTTCGACTCGTCTGCTAGAGCACGCTTCGACCAGTTGGTGGAAAAATTAAAAGGCGAGGGCAAGGATCTCGCCTTCCTCCAATACGGCTTCAAATTCCGCCGCGGCCAAGTCCACGAGGAAATCATCCACGACACGATGGACGCCGTCCGCGAGCGGGTTCTTGAGGACATCCGCCGCACCGGCAATCCCGCCCGCGCCATCATTGAGGGCGTGGATGACGCTTGGGAAATCTCCATCCTCAAGTTCACCTTCGAAATGATCCTCCGTTCCCATGAAATCAATGCCTTCGATTTCAAACGCCGCGGCCTCATTTGAAATCCAGCCGTTTTCTCCCATGAGCTTTTGGACGGTTTTAAAACTTCTCGTCGCCCTCTGCGTTCTGGCAGTCATGACCTTTACCGGCATGTTGGCCTATCACATCGTCGTTAGGCCGCTCGGTGGCGTGTTTGAAAAAATCATCCCCAATCCCGCCGAGGTCGTCAACAAACAGCCCGACGCCGACTTCGCGAAAATGCTCGATTCCGCCGAGCTCCCCGACATCGACCCCGGCGAGAAAGCCTTCCAAAAAGCCCACGAACTGCTCGCCCTCGGCAAACTCCCCGAAGCCCGCGAGAAGCTGCTCAACATCGTCAACGTCTTCCCCTCCTCATCTTCCGCCCCCGTCGCCCGCCGCATCCTGGGCGAGATGAACCTCGATGAAATCCTCTCCACCACCCACATGGAGGGCAAAAAAACCCACATCGTCAAAAAGGGCAATTCCTTCTTCAGCATCGCCGCCGAGTATCACACCTCCCTCGACTGCATCATCTATCTGAACGGCATGATGGAACTCAAAGGCATCCAACCCGGCGAGGAAATCATCGTCATGCCGTTAGATTTCCGCCTCCTCATCGAGCCACAACGCAAGACCCTCTCGCTCTGGGACGGCGACCGTTTCATCCGCGAATACCCGATCCTCCACCTCGGCGTCCAAGGCAAGCTTGCGCCCGGCAAATTCAAGATCGGCTCGAAGTCTGCCGAACTCGGTGGCCGCCAAGTCCAGCCCCAGTCCAAAGATTATCGCGGTGCGGAAAAAGTCATCCAAATCGCCAAGCTCCCGCTCCAACTCCGCGGGGCCGACAACGCGGCAGACGCCCCCGCGCACGGCATCGTCCTCC
>CANBTO010000249.1 GCA_947372405.1 Verrucomicrobiaceae bacterium | reverse complement strand
CCATCTTCACCCAGTTCTTACGGAAGATGTCCAGCACCTGCCGGTCAAGGGCCGGCTCATCGAGTCCATAAAGTTGTTTCGCCAGGTAATAATAGATCATCACGTGTCTGTTTTCTGCGGTTTCCTGTTTCAACATGGCCTGCAGGACGCGCTTTCTCCGCTCGACTGGAACGACTCCCCGATCCAAGGCGAAGACGCTGGCATAAAGTGTTGGTGCGGCAAGGTTGTTCTTGCGGGGGAGAGAAAGCTTCCGTTTGGATTCGGCAATGTCCGCATCAGTGAAGTATCCCGCAGCATAGGTGCCCGCCGCTTCATCCCAAAGCACCGTGTTGATGGCCCGTTTCAACTCATTGGCCGCCTTGGAAAAGCGGCGGCTGTCGGTCTCCTCGCCGATGAGTGTCCCCAGTTTTGCGGCATCCTCCAAGGCTCGGTAAACGAAGACATTCAGCGTTGTTCCCTCACCGGTAAAATAGCCGACGGGATTGGCCCAGACCACCCAATCGCGTGCACGCACCAATCCCCGTTCGGTGCGGCGGTTTAGAAAATAATCCATCTGCGCGACCAATGCCGGCCAGACTTCCCGCACCGCCTCGTTGTCGCCGGTGGCTTCTTCGTAAAGGCGGACTCCCTCAACCCAGTCGCAGGCCCGGTCTTCCATCTTGGCATGGATGTCGTAGCGGTCGGAACATGTATGAGCTTTCACCCACCCTTCAGGCTGGAGCGTGAGTGCCGTGCGGCGGATGAGCTCACCCAGCAGACGCGGGTCTCCATAATGGGTGCGGCCGTCACTGCCGGTCACGGCCAACGCCGTGCGTGTGATGTCATAGCCTGGTGGCGTGTCATCCATCCACTCGACGCGCTCGCGGTCGGCACAGTCGACATAGGAATCCTCACTGAGCACCTGACAGGAGCGGGCGCACAATGCCCAAAGCCGGTCAAGAAATGGATCCGAGCAGGTGAAGGTTCCCGGACAATCAAACGGATAGAGACGTTCCACCAGCTTGAATCCGGTGATTTTCGCCTGCCCCTTACTAACAGTGACCGCACCCCTGATGAACCCGCGCGTGTCGAGGGTGAAGTAGCTCTGGGGCCCAGCTTTGGCCACATAGGTGACTCCATGGGGTTCGATTCGTAACACCGTTCCTGCTTCCGCTTCCAACGTGATCAGCGGATACGCCTGAACCATCCGCCCCGCCGAGAATTCCATTTTCTCACCGGCTTTCAGCGTCACTGGCAAGGTCACACCGTTTGTGAAACTCACCGGCACATCAGTTTCCCTGAGGCGCGGAATTCGCCGCGCAGTGAGTGGTCCCCATGGAGTTCCGGAAATCCGAGTTGAGGTTTTCCAACGGGAATCATCATAGCCGGGCAGCGTCCAATCGCCGTCCTCCACCGTGACGTCCACCGTCGATTCCCCCAAATTCGCCCAACTCGCACTCACGGATCGAAATCGGGTAGAGTCCGTCCACTTCCATGATTCGTCCGTGGACCAGAGCATCTGCTTTCCGATTTGAAGCAATGCGGTCATTCCCGGCTCATGCCTCATGACTTTGCCCCCGGAGAGGTTTCCGATGCAAAGCAAGGCGACGCTGTTTTTTCCGACCTGTAAAAACGGGGCGATCTCCACCGAGTCGTATTCCGGGCCATTGGGCTGGAACCGCGACGGACCCCGCTCGACGTAGGTCCCGTTCACCCACAAGACATAACGGGCGTCTGCAAAAAGATGTAGAACGGCGCTGCTTGGCTTTTGCTCCAAACTGAAACTTTTGCGGAAGCCAACCGCAACCCCCGCCTTGCTCCCGCTTGCCGTCGCGTCCGTCCAGATGAAAGCCGACTGAAGCTGCCTGCCAGTCGGATCTTGCACAATCCGAAGGACCTTGGTCAGTGGCGGTGCAGTCTTTTGCAGCCCACCTGAGACCTCGGCAACTGAAGTTGAATTCATGTTAGACGGCTCGGCTTGGGTCGGTACGATAGCTCCACAGATCAGCATCCCCAGCACGAAACCATTCGCCGCTCTTCCAACGATTGAGATGTCGCGGAATCGTGCGGCACAGAGAATCAGACTTGGCGGGAAGTCAGGATTGCGTTCAATCAAATGTTTCATGGTTATGGTCAGGATTGCTCGGTGATACTTCCGATGATTCGCGGATCACGATGGTTGCGGAAATTTCATTAACTTGCCTGGCGGGCATGATGAAATCTTGAAGTTGTTAGAAAAATCACGATTTTGGGGTGTCAGTTCATCTTTCAGAATTCGAGCTTCACCACATCCACGTTGGTTGAGCGCAAGTCCGCTGCCAGATCGATCTGCAAGTTGCCATCCCGCGTATTGAACGGGACTTCAGCACCCGTGCGGAGGAGGATGGCCTTCTTTGGTGTCGGAGCATTCTTCCATACCGCAGTCTGCTTGAAGGCGGGGAGAAAATGGACGTAGGCCACCCCCTTTCGTGTAGTGACAGGCACGTTGACCGATTCCGGAAACGGCCCCGGCCCGGCACCGATGACTGACTCGCGGCTGTGTTTCATCCAGGCCGCCATTTCCTGCCACGCAGCGGTGGCTTGCTCGGGCAAACTGCCGTCGCCTTTAGGGCCGACATTGGCTAACAAATTTTCGCCCCACGCGCGGAGGCCCACGAGTTCTGAGATGACTTGCGGCGCGGTGTCCCAGCCGGCGTCTTCGGTGTAGGACCATTTGTTCGACGGCCAGCAGGTTTCACAGGTCTCGAACCATCCCTTGAATCGCTTGGTGGGTGGCTTGCCTTCGGTGTCGCCATAATCGCCGCCACCTCCATTGCGGCGGTTGATGACGATGCCGGGTTGGAGTTGGCGGACTACGGTGTTGGGAATCTCGCCTTTACCGCCGTCAAACCAGAGGAGATCGATTTTTCCATACTGAGTGAGAAGTTCGGTGACTTGAGCGGTGACGTAAGCTTTGCGCTTGGCGTCATGGTCCGCGGGTTTAGCAGGAAGCGTTACCGGTTTGTGATCCATATCGAGCGCCGGGCCGCTCATCGCGAAACTCTTATACTGCCGGTCGAACCACCAATCCGGCGGCGAGTAATAGAGGCCGACCTTGAGTCCGTGCTTGTGGCAGGCGGCTACGTATTCCTTTACGAAATCGCGGCCACCGAGGAATTGATTGGTTCCGAGGTCGCCGTGGTCCGACGGCCAGAAGGTGAAACCATCGTGGTGCTTGGTAACCATCACCGCATAGGTAAATCCTGCCGCTTTCGCCTTCTCTAAAATGGAATCATAATTCATCTGGTCGGGCTTCCATTCCTTGGCCCAGCCGTAGTAGGTGTTAGGTGTGACGGTTTTATCCTTCCATGGCTTGTTGGCAAGCATGCCCCAGGAAATGTCCCCGGTGGCACCAACGGATGCGATTCCCCAATGGATGAAGAGCCCTAGTCCTGCTTCGGGAAACCACTGGGCGTCCGGATGTTTGTTGCTGCTGATCGGCTTTTGCGATGCCTGATCGAGGGCCTTGGCCTGGGCGTCGGCGGCTTGATCGGCGGAGAGATGGCAAGCGAAAGCGAAAAGGAACAGCAGTGGTTTCATGGGATTATTTCGCGGGGGCGATGGGGAGCTGGACGTTGGTGCTGATCCTGCCGTTTTTTAGGTAGCCATCCGCGGCACCAAACAGATAGATGGGCTCGTCGTTTTCAAAGAGAACAAAGGGACGCTCGATCCGGGACTTGCTCATGCTTCCGTCTTCAAGTGGATAGGTATCGCCGAGGACTTTTGCATGCTTGGAAGGCGTCCATGTGAGTCCGTCCTCGGATTGGAACATGCAGAGTCCTCCTTTGGCGCCGCTGAAAGTGCCCACGACATCGCGGGCGACGGAGTAGTAGCGGTTGCCATATTTCGGGCTGAACCAAATGAAGGGATCCTCGCAAAGCATCCACTCCTTGCCGGGCTTTTCCGCTTCGAAGATTTTGCCGGGTGTTTTCACATAGGGACCCTCCGGGGATTTGGCGATGGCTGCGCCGAAACGGACGTTACCGCCCATTTCCTTGCCTTCGAGATGTTGCACGGCTTTGTAAATCACCAAAACACCGCCGTCAGGCCTCATGCAGGCGGCGGGATTGGTGGTGCAGAGGGAATCAAAGGATTTCTTGTCGTCGGTGATGTCGATGATCGGTTGGTCGAGACGTTTCCATGGCCCTGCAGGATTCTCCGCGACGGCGAGACCGACACGTTGGTGGTTGCGGTGGACTGGATAGCTTTTCCCATCGCCATAGTTGCCCATGTAGTAGAGGTAGTATTTGCCGTTGTGGAAGAACGCATTGGCATTATGGGTGACGTCGGCGTCCCAGTATTTCGTCCCGGTGGCGGGATTGATGCCGCGCGGTAACAATGCGACATTGACGTGGTGATAGGGACCGGCGGGTTTGTCCGCAACAGCGTAGGCGATTTCCGAATGGATGGCCCAGCCGGGGGCGAATCCAACTCTGACGGGCCAACGTGAGTAGAAGAGGTGGTATTTTCCGTCAGGGCCTTTGACTGGCGCGCCACACCAGACGAAGTAACCTTCTTCGGCGAAACGGTTGGCGGCAGGCAGGGGTTGAATGCGTGCGCCGAGATCGAGATCCAGGGCGTGAAGGAGGGAGAATAGGGAGAGGAATAGAATGAGGGTAGGGCGCATCGAGGTTAGGTTCGGTATTAGACTTTGAATGTGGCTTGGCGGCCAAAAGTAGCCTAACCCGTGTGGTGCTGCCTAGTTGGAACTGAAGCGCGACATGACCCTCCTTGGCGGCGGTCATGCTTACACAGGACCGCCGTTGCGGATGGTAGCTGTGCTTAAGGTCCGGTAACCTTGAGCCGTGCGAAGTTCTTCGTTCCGGCAGGGAAGGTGTATTTCACGTCGTTGCCGGTGATGACCACGGTTCCGCCCAGGGTTTCGGTCGCCCATACGCCGGTGAGCGTGGAAGAAGTTTCCACCACGAAGTCGCTGCCGTAGGTGCCGGTATAGCTGGCAGCCTTGGTCCAGGTGACGCTGAGCGTGCCACCGGTATTCGTCACGCCAGGTAGCTGGGTGAAGCCGGTGGTGTTCCCGGTCGGGCCGCCGATGAAATACTCGATGCCATTGGAAACTCCGTCGTTGTCGTGGTCATCGCCGAGATTCACACCTGCACCGTTGAGAGTGGCCCAGGAGGAATAGCTGCTCGAAGTAACCGGTACCAGTCTCAAGGTGTTTCCACCAACTACTTGGAGTTCAAATCCGGTGATCGGGGCATCCAATATCGGAGTGCCTGATATGGTAGCGGTGGTGGTCAACAGGGTGTAACTCGTTGCTGGAGACGGCGTGCCTGTAATCTTTAAAGTGGAACCCGCACTAAAGGTAACCGTGCTGGTGGAGGTGGTGCCAGACCCAAGGGTGAATCCCAGAGACGCGAGGTTGTTCACGGTGATGGGCGAGGACTGGCTGCCTCCAACGAGGGCCAAGGTTCCGGCTGAAACCATGGTGGCTCCGGTATAGGAATTGTTGTTGGTGAGTGTGAGTGTGCCTCCACCCTGTTTGTTCAAAGTTCCGGTGCCGCTGATGGCGTAACCGGCAATGAGCGCGTCGCTGCGGTTATAGATCAGAGCGGCGTTGTTGGTGATTCCCGATGTTGTGGAAATCGAACCAGTGGTGCCACCGTTGCCGATTTGAAGGGTTCCGGAGTTGATGGTTGTGGTTCCAGTATAGGTATTGTTGCCGCTGAGTATCAGAGTGCCGGTGCCCAGTTTCACAAGACCCTTGGTGGCGCTTTCAACAATGGCATACGAGGTGCCGGCGATATCGTTGGCATAAGTAAATGTATTGGCACCGGTCACCTCGATTCCAAGCTTCGAACCGGTGTTGAAGGCCCATGTATTGCCGCCGTCGCCCAGGAGTATGTCGAGATCGGCACCGGTCCATTCGCCGCTACCACCCGCCCGGACGGCGAGCGTGGCATCTGTTTCCGCAAACCAACCGTCATCGACGACGCCCGGCAGTGAGGCGAACTGGGTTGCCAACAACGTGCCCTCGACGACGTCCGAATAGTTGCCTGCATTCGCCGTAAACGTATTGACCTGGTTCAGGATGACAGTGCCCGGCCCGTATTTGTAGAACGCACCCGCGCCTTGATTGAGTATCTGATCCACCGTGAAGCTGTTCGCGGCGTTTGCGATGTCCAGCACCACATTCCTGTCGAGGTTGAAAGAAACCGTGTGGCCGATGCCGGAGATGCTTGTCAGAGCCGTGCCCGTGATCTGTAACGTGCCGCCGTCCAGGACGAGATTGGATGCGGGGGCGCCTAGGTTCGCAGTTGCTCCCACACTGAGTGTGCCGTCGGAGATTGTTGTCGCGCCGGTATAGGTGTTTGTGCCCGCCAGCGTCGCCAAGCCAGTGCCGGTCTTGGTGAGAGTGGAGGCGGTGGTGTTGTCAGCGATGACGGAGTTGATCGTGAAGCCGTTCCCGGTGTTATTGACGAGCGGCAGGTCACCGCCGGCGGTGGCGGTGGCAAGAGTGCCGCCGCCAATGGTAAGCGCGCCCGCTCCTGTGGCCACGAGGATGGCGTTGGTGAGAAGGGTCTGGCCTCCCGAGTTGATCGTGGCATCGGAGGTGCCGCCGGAGGCCGTCTGGGCTAGCGTATTGATTGTGGTCGTTGCGGTTGCAAGGGTGATGTTGTTCGCGGAGCCGGTGCCTTCGATGATGCGGACGTTGGTGGTGGGATTATTGGCAATCACTTGTGTCCCCCCGTCGAGACGGGTCACGTCGAAAGTAGGACCCGTCGTGATCGCACCACCTGCACCATTAGTGGAATTAACGGCGAAACCGTCCACGGTCGTCGCCCAAGTGCCAAGGATGCCAAAGGCGTTGTTGGGGGTGTCGGTAGTGGCGATGCCGGTAGCACCGAAGTCAATGGTGGCGCCGGCACCACGCGTGATCATACCCATCTGCAGCATGGAGCCTAGGACGCTGCTTGTGATGCTTGAAGCCGTGCCGGCCGTAAGCGTGGTCGAGGCCACGACCTGAGTGAAGGTGCCACCTACCAGATCCAGGGTGCCTCCGCCGAGCGTGAGGACGCCAGAGCCGATCTTGGCATTGTTGTTGGTGGTGAAGTCGAGTCGAAGCGTGCCGGCATCCACTTCGGTCGTGCCGGTGAGGGTGTTCGTGCCGCTGAGCGTGAGCACGCTGCCGGGGTCGCCGTCCTTGATCAAGCTGCCGCCGCCGGTCATGTTGCCCGAAAGGATCTGGTTGGCACTGCTGCTGTATTGGAGGGTC
>CANBTO010000248.1 GCA_947372405.1 Verrucomicrobiaceae bacterium | reverse complement strand
ATCATAGACCCCTACGACATGGACCCACTGGTTAAGCGGGATGGGTTCATCGCATTGCAGCATGCACTCACCAATAGCGAAGCGCAGGTGGCCGTTTGATAGACCGAGGCTATAGGCCTGATTCCAATCGCCTTTGCTGACGATGTAGTCGGCCTCGGTTGATAGAGTGGTCGCTTTGATCCAACCGGAGACGGTTAGCGCCTTGGAAACCTCCGGCGCGGCGAGCGGCTTGCCGGCTTTCCCGTCGAAGGTTTGGACATTTTTCCTATCTCCCTTGGCCAGCGTCGCGATCTCCTCAATGCTCAGGACACGGTCAAGGACAGAAACATCCGCCATTTCTCCGTTGAAAAACCAGCGCCCGCCACCGTGTTGCTCACAGCCGATTTTGACCGGGGCGGGGCAAGCGGGAACACAGGCAGGCACGGCCGAGGCACCAGCGCCCATGAAACATTTCAGCGAGATGGCGAGCGGTTTGCTGCCTTTGTTGGACAGTTCCACACACAGCAGGTTCTGATTGGCATCCACCCATGCACGGGAGGTCATGGCGGCGTCCCCATTGGTATAATCGCCGCGGATTTCCGCCAAGCTCATGTCAGAGACAGTTTGGAATTTCGCGCCTTGCAGCGCGGGGGTCAGGATGCGGAGTTGCCCGACCGCGATCGGTGACTGGTATTTGATGCTCCAGAAATCATTCTTGCCGATGTAATAGATCAGTTGTTCCGCCGGACCGGATTGCATCACGCCAACATCCCCGTTGCCCAACAACGGTCCGCTGGGCATAAACTGGGTCGGCTCGCCAACCGGGGCATTGAGCGTGATCGCGTGCCCGGCGACGATCTCCGGGCCGGACGGGGCGGACGGAGCGGCTTGGGCCAACGCGGCGGAAATCGCCAGAACAGCGTACAGGGTTGCAGTGTGGTGGTGTTTCATAATTTGTTATTGTTTTTTCCCGTCCAGGTGCACGACCAGTTTTCCATGGTTGATCACCACGGCAAGATGTTGCCAGGCACCCGGTTTCAGGACATTGGAAAAACTGCACTGAAGGTCGCCAACAAGCAGGCGCAAACTGAGTTTGGGCCAGGTATCCAGCAGAAACCCGTCGCCCGTGCCGGCCGTAAGCTTGTCAATGATGCGACCGGATTCGTCGTCACCGGGCTGAAGCCAGGCCTCAAACGAAACGGCTCCTGCGAAATCCTCAGCGTGGGTTGGCAGCGTGTCACCGGCACCGGGATTGAGCCATGAGCCAACCACATTCGCACCGCTCACCACTTTACCGCGGTCTCCCTCGGCCAACTCTCTGACTTGGGCCGCCGTTAGATTACCGCGGAACATGGTGACTCGTCCGATCTTTCCTTTGAAACAATTCCCACCGGTATTGTCGGATCCGGCGCGCAGCGGGTGCGCATTGGACGGCACCACCGGTCCGGTGAGAGCGGCATCCTGCTGCGGTGCCCCGACCACGACATCGCCGCGGCGCGAAGCTGGCTGAATCTCCCATGACTGCAGCTTGCCGTCCTTGACGCAACCGCTCACCACCGTATTGCCGCTCAGGTGCAGCTTGAAATCCGCATCCCAGTTCGCCGGCCAAGCGGGCAACAAGTGGATCTTGCCGCCCCCTTCCTGAACCAGCATCCGCTGCAACGCGACTGAGCCGGAACCGAACTGGTCGAAATCGGGGCAGGAATCCGGGATTTCGCGGCCATAGAGCGGGAAGCGACAGATCGGCGTGGCGATCCGGGCGCGCTGGACCAACCCGCGGGCGGCTTCCGTGGCGTTGCCGGCAAAGGCCCAGTGGATCTGGTCTTGGCTCCAGCAAGCACAGCCAAAGGAGTCCTTGAAGGTACGATGTTTCAGCGTCCAGTCCACGATCCCGGCGCTGCCCAGGGCGAACCCGAAACATCGGAACGGGAAAACCGGATAGAGCTCGCCGTTTTCATAGTTGCTTTGCTTCTCATATTTCTCGGCTGGGGCTATGGCTTGGCAGCCATCGATGGTTAGCATGGATATTTCCGGTATCTCGGCGCTGAACTTCTGCCAACGCGCCTGATCGTCGGCGCTGCCGGCCTTCATCGCCAACAACTCGTCGAGACAGAACCGCAGACCACCGATATCTGGTGCCGGGTTGACCGAGATCCACCACGTTTCAAGCACCTGGGCCGGATCAAGCCGCAATTTTCCGTCGGCACCGCGCTGATAGTGCTTATCGAAGAACAACAACACCTCGCGGGCGAACGGGACCAGGACGTTTTCCCTGAACGCGGTATCACCGCTGAAGTTGACGTAATCGAGCATCATGGCCGTCGTCTCCAGACCGCCGGTGAAATAGTAATCGTGATACCAGCCCTCGTATTTCTCACCAACCTTGGTCTTGGGTGGCAGGATGATCTGCGGGACAGGACAACTCTCGCGCTCCGCACCGGTCGGTTCGATGTTCTCACGGAAGTAGGCCCCGTCGTGACCGAACCACGCCTTCGTGATGGCCCGGCGCATCTCCAGCCGGCTCGAGTAGTAATCAAAAAACGGTTTCATCATGTCGAAATCGCCGTTGGCCAGCATCGGCCAGTATAGCAGCCGCTGGTTCTGATAGGTGAAGCGCCGGCCCCAGAGCCGGTCATCCTCATGAGTCAGCAAACGGCCATCCGGCTGTTTGGCTGTAAACGGCCGGTTCTGGGGATCACCGTTCAGCATCAACTGCTGGGTGAATAGCCCGCCGTTGAACTTGGCCTGAACACGGCCACGACTCTGGCAAGCCATCAGGAACCGGAAGACATTGTAGCTCTGCGCCACCAGAGCGCCCCCATCCTCATCCTCACGCTGGCCCGCAGCCGCCTCACCGGAAAGCCGGCCGCGCGCCTCGGCTGAGACCGTGTTGTCCGACACCGAGATCCAGCTTCGGTCCCAGAACGCCGACCACCAACGGCAATGCTTCTCCCAGTCGGTCTTCGCGTCAACTGGCTTGGCGGCCTGCCCTTCGATGGCCTCGATCCACTTGGCCGTCTCCGGCACCTGCATCGTCAGCGCGTGAATCCGGATATCAACCGATTTCCCATTGCCGGTCAGCACGCCGTCCTTCAACGCCAGCGTCGGTGATTCTATCAGGTTACCGAAGCTGTTGTATCGAAACGGGTCGGCGAACTTCGCAGCCATCGACTCCACGTTGTAAGCCTTCAGGTCGTCGGCATAGATGCTGTGATCGCCGACCGCGTAATACCACAGGATGCGGCCGTTACGCTCCAGCCTCACATCCTGGGTCGGCTCTTTCGCAGGAAGCGCAGCGGGCAACGTGTACCCGCCATAGTTGGACGAACAGTGATCGAACCGTTTCCAGAACTCCGGCCGCGCCGTCACGGTCAACTCCTCCGGCCCGGCAATCTCGACGTGATAAACCGGCCGGTTCGCATCAGCCCAGATCCGCAGCGTCACGCCCGCCGCCTCGATCCGGATCGAACCGGTCGCCAAGTCGAGCGTTTGGCGGAACGGTTTGCCCGCTTGGAACGGGTTGGGCGAAAGCGAAACCCGTACCCGGCCGGTCTTGAAGATGTCACCCTGATAGATATAGGCATCGTTCTTGGCCAGTAGCAGATAGAGATCGCCGTTCTCGATCACGTAAACGCCTGCCGCGATGTCGCCGTTGCCCAGCGGCATCACGCCCGAGGCATCCTTGGAGGGACTGTCCCAGACGACGTTATACCGTGCCATGCGCTGCACGGGGGAGACATCTGTCACCGACCCCGCTGCATGCAGCATGGCTAATGGAGTCAGCAACAGGGAGGAGGTACAGGCTATGAGAGTATTTCTTGCTAATGTCGTGCCAAGAAATTCCAGACGCGAGGTGCTGGGATTTGCCGGAGGTTTGCGTTCGTTCTGTTGATTCATAAGCGTCTCTTCTATACATGCCTGTCAGTCGCGATCCTTCGAATTTTTTCACCTTGCCATCCACCCAGAAGCGCGAGGTCATGGCGGCATCCCCGTTGACATAGTCGCCGCGGATTTCCGCCAAGCGCATGTCGGAGACAGTTTGGAATTTCGCGCCTTGCAGCGCGGGGGTCAGGATGCGGAGTTGCCCGACCGCGATGGGCGACTGGTATTTGATGCTCCAGAAATCATTCTTGCCGATGTAATAGATCAGTTGTTCCGCAGGGCCGGATTGCATCACGCCAACATCCCCGTTGCCCAACAACGGACCGCTGGGCATAAACTGGGTCGGCTCGCCGACCGGGGCATTGAGCGTAATCGCGTGCTTGGCGACGATCTCCGACCCTGTAACCGCCTGGGCCTTGGCATCGGCCAACAGGAATATAGGCAAGATGAGAATGGCGAGGATCTTCATCAACATTGAATCTTCGGAATGGATGCCGTCACGACGATAACCGGGCCCGCCAGATGGCTCTTATGTATTTGTTTCAAAGCAGGAAAATCGGTCAGCGATTGAGGCATCGCCGCCGATTCAGCCGCTGCGGGCTTTACCAGAAGCAGGACCGACAAGACCGGTGGAGCTGAAATAGGAACCCGTATCATGGGTTTTTCTATGGTGGCGGATTTCCACTACCGTCCGCTCCAGAGGACGAATTGAGGCGACGCCAGGCGGACATGGAGCGGGCAAGGTTGTCCTTCGGCGGCAATTTCAAGCCGTAACCCTGCAAACCGATCGGTCCTGTATAGTGCAATTCCTGCAGAGTCCGCAAGAATCGGCCGGTGTCAAAAGTGCCTTCGTCCAGCGGTTGAATCAATAGGTCCCAATCGCTGTTAGGTTTGCCACTGTCGGCACCGTTGATGGTGACGAGAAAGAGATAGGGTTTCGCCTCGGCCAGCAGTTCGGGGATCTTCGCCTCATCGCCGACCATCAGGCAGTGGCAGAGATTGAAAGTGACTCCCAGGTTTTTCCGGTTGACAGCCTTTGCGACCCGCACGGCGTCCTGAACGCGCTCAGTCCAGCTACCTTTGTGCGGATAGATCGCCACCCGCAATCCGTGCGTGGCCGCCGTGTCGGCAAGCTTTTGCAATGCCGGCACCGCGATGGCGTCACCGTCCGGCGAACTACTTTTGAAAGCCTCGCTGTTGATCGGCAGCCAGATCACGGCGTCAGTGCCTTCAAGCGCTTTCATCGCGTGTTCGAGCCGGGAGTCAAGCACCAGACCGGTCGCGGTTAGCACCACGTATGGATCACTGTAAACCGCAAACAATTTCAGCCCGTGCTGCCGCACCCGCGCGACAGAGGCGGCCACATCCTCCGCAGAGCCGGTTTTCCAACCGATGCCGTCGTAGCCCAGGGACTTGACTGTATCGAGTTCATTCAAATCCCGCACCGCGGTGTCCATCGCGAAAAACGGATTCGCTTGGACGGGTTCGACCGCAAGGGTGAGCGCGATCAATGGTGTTTTCCAGTTCATGCCTTCAGTCCGGTGAGGTCCACTTCAAGTTTTTTGTTTTCCTTGAGCAATTCGTCCATTGTCAGAATTGTCTTCCGCGCGGCGGCCTCACGCCCGAGAACGCAGGTCAGCACACCGTCCACCGCGCGCGGAACGGTCCGGTTTTCAAATTTTCCGTCCGTGACATGGTTATAGAACGTTGCGATGTTCCGCACCGCACCGGCTTCGTATAAATTTTCCACCGGGCCGCCGCCGTAATGCTTCGGTCCGCCGCGCACGAAGGATTTGCCAAAGTAATTGATTTGAGCGTTCGCAAGCGGTCCATGAAATGTCGCGAGCAACGTGCCGTCGTTATTGTTGGCCAGTCCCTGGCCGAAATGGTTGTGAACCAGACCGTCGGCGTAATGATAAATCACGGAACAAACGTCGTGGGCGTCGCCGTGCGGATTCTCGCGGCAAACACTCGACGCTCCGGCGGCGGCTACCGGCCGCTGGCCAGCCACCCACAACGCGGCATCAATCGCGTGGATGTCAAAGTTGCCGATGTAATCGCAGCCCAGCTCGACGTCGTTGACCCAGGTGAGGTTCTGCATCCGGCTCTCGAGATTGGCGGATTTGGGCGGGTCGCCGAAGCCGCCACAAATTCCCGTCGTTTGAATCTGCGCGAGCTTGCCGATTCCGCCATCGCGGATGCGCTGGGCCACCTCGATGTTAATCGGGTCGGTCGGAATCTGGTAGTCAATCAGGAATACGCGCTGCTGTTGCGTCGCCGCCTTGGCCGCTTCCAGAATCGCAAGGGCGCCCGGCACATCTACTGCCACGGGTTTGGCCATGTAGACGTGCAGCCCGGCGGCCACGGCGGCGCGGGCCTGTTCAGGATAAAAATACGGCACATCAATGATGACGATCGCCTCGACGCCACTGGCAATCACTTTTTGGTAGCCGGACAAACCGGAAAAGCAATGCGCCTCGTCCAATCCCAATGCCTTGCCGCCAGTTGTGGCCACGGCCGGAAAATAATCCGCGACCGCGCTAATCTGATAGCCGCCGTGTTTCTGGAAAAGTCCGGCAATCCATTGACCGCGTCCACCCAAACCGACCACGCCCAACTTGATCTTCCGCTTGAATGCTGTGGGAGCTGCGGGTTCTTCCGCATGGCTGTTCAGAGCACTGAAAGCCAGAGTTGTGGCCGTTGTCGCCAGGGTTTTCCCAAGGAATTTTCTTCGGTTCATGGTTTTGGTTCTTGTTGGATTCAGGGGGGCGAAACAGGGAGATTCGACGTCTTTTTTTGATTCTTCGGGCTGTCCAAGGACGCGCCTCGTGGCGATCTGATGAATGATGCGGATTTTTTGAGGTTTGTCACGTGACGCAAATGCGTCACATGGCGGATTCCGGTCGCTACATTCTGAATGCAACGTCGAATCCAACGGGACCTCGTTCATTCTTTCAACAGTTGCGCTCTTACCGTCTTCACCTCGACGTTCACGCGCACTTTGACCGATCGGCCACGCCCTTGTCCACAGGCTGGGCAACTGCTGTCAGCAAGGCCTTGGCATCTGCGGGCGGCGTGTAACCGAGCTTCTTCAACACCAACGGAACGTCGAAACGGCCGATGACACGCAGCGGCGGCGGATTCGCAATAAATTTGGCCGGATCAATCAATTGCGCATCAAAGCCACCGTTGCCCGTGGTCACTTCATACGGTGCGGCAGCTTCGTCGGCCGGCTTGCCCACTATCGTCTGACTATCCAGACCCCAGCCGATCAAATAGCCGACATCACGGGTGTCCGGTTAAAGTGATTTTTTGATTTCAAAACAACTTGTTGATGAGAGACTTAGGATCAATAGAGGATGTGAGGGATTTGAACTCCGGCGATCGTTTGGAGACGATTCCGGCACATGAACACCGGTCGTTACGTCCTCT
>CANBTO010000247.1 GCA_947372405.1 Verrucomicrobiaceae bacterium | reverse complement strand
CAGAGGTTGTAAGCCTCGCCCGCCAATGCTTTCGGCAGGTTGTTGACCACGAGCGTGCCGGCATCCCGCGCGGCATCGTAGATCGGAACCGCCGTAGGTTGTAAGGAGGCGGCGGACTGGTCGATGTTGGCGAACGCATTCAACGCATTCAGGGCTGCGAGACGGCTGGCCTGGTTGTCCATCAACGCCGTGGCAGAGCCGTCGATCAGTGAGGGAGTTACAGCAGTGGTTGCAGCCTGGTTGTTGTTAGACGCCTTGCTCACCGAGGCCAGGGTGTTCATGGTCTTCACGGCGTCACCCAGCATGACGGTGATGGGGGAATGTTCGTCGTTTTTCGCCATGGCGGTTGCGTCGTTCGAGTAGCTTGACGGTGCCTTCATGGTCATCACCACGGGCAATGCCATGCCGGGCACCGGCTCAAACAGCACGCGGTCGCGACGTTGGAATTTCTCCAGATTCTCCCGGAGGACCTCGATTTCCTGGACGAGCCTTTTGGTTTCCACTTTGGCAACGGACTTCGATGACGAATCGTTCTCGACGGGTATGGGTTCGCCCACGCCGTCACGGTTCTCTTGAGGGTTCGGCTGTGCGGTGTTCGCCAATTCCGGGTTGTGCGTGTCTTTCACGGACTCATCCGGAGAGGTCTTCGATGAGGATGCCGCACCGTGCTTTTCCGGCATGGTTGTGCCCGCAGAGCCTGCGGCTGGGGAGGATGCGTGGGATGCTGGTTCGCTTCGTTTGATCACCAGCAGCAGGGCAAGCACCGCCGCCGCCGCCCATCCGGAGATGCCGAGCCAGATGTAGGCGCGCTTGGTCGCTGTAAGGGCGAGGCGTGACTGCAGGCGTTCGAGTTGGCCGGCCTTGGGCTGGACGGGCACGCAGGTGCTGGCGGCGATCGCCGCGGAAAGCCGGTTCATTTCAAGATAGGCGTCCTGGAGCAGCGGATCGTGGCGCATGGCTTCATCGAAGATGGCGGATTCATCCGCATCCAGCATGCCGAAGGTCCGCCAGGCGGCACTGTCGTAAGGGTCAGAGTTCATAACGTGACAGGTGGTTGCGGACCTTCTCCAAGGCGCGGCGCAAGCGGTTTTTGACCGTGCCCAGAGGAGTGCCCAGTTGTTCCGAGATTTCAGAATGCGTGTATTCCAGAAAGACCGCCAGTTCGAGACAACTGCGTTCGTCAGGGGGGAGCAGATCCATGGCGCTGCGCACTCTCCGCCAGTCGTCGATGGCCATCACCCGTGAGTCCTCGGATGCCTCGATGGGTGCGTGCAGATGGATCGGCACGACACGGGAAGAATCGCGTTTCGAACGGTGGCGGAAACGCAGGCGGTCGATGCAGTATCCGCGCATCACCGCGAAGGCCCATACGAATGGTGGGGATAGGTGGGGGTCGTATTCCGCGGAGCGATGCCACATGCGGACGAAGGTGTCCTGCACGACTTCCTCCGCCTCCCTGCGGTCGCCCAGCATCCGGCAGGACACCCCTAACAAGGTGGCGCTCCACATGCCGTGCAGTTCCGCCAGGGCACCTCCATCTCCCTTGGCCATTCGGCCGATCAAAGCAGCCGCCTCTCCAGTCGGATCCTCGCACAGGCCGGATGGCAAGGCGTGGATGGGACTGGTGCTGGTGCTGGTCTCTATCATGGAATGGTGGAGTTAACCCGAAATGGCGGCCTTCATGCAATCATATTGCGGGGATGATCCGTCATTTCGAGGATTCCGGTTCACCTGATTTCGAATAAACTCACCCCTTGCCGGAGGGCGGAGGGTGGTCTTTACTCCGCGCATGCACCAAGAAATCAAGCTCACCCGTGAGGTGTCCGCCATCCAGATCCCGAGTGGAGACAGCCTGTTGCTGCCGGCAGGGACGGCGGTTTTCATTACCCAGCGGCTGGGTGGCACCTACACCGTCGCCACTTCCCAAGGGCTTGCCCGGATTTCCTCTAAAGACGCGGATGCGCTCGGAGTGGATGCGGACGAGGAAAAAAAGAAGCATCAGGAAGCCGTGAGGCTCAAGGACGCGCCGCTTGAAGAGCAGGTGTGGTCCCAGCTCAAGGGAGTTTACGACCCGGAAATCCCGGTGGACATCGTCAACCTCGGCCTCGTTTACGATTGCGCGATCGAGGGCATTGACGGCAAGACCGTGGTTTCCGTCAAAATGACTCTCACCGCGCCCGGGTGCGGCATGGGGCCGGTCATCGCCGCGGATGCCCAAGCGAAAATCATGACGATCGACGGCATCGACGATGCCCGCGTGGAACTGGTCTGGGATCCAGCTTGGAATCAGGAAATGATCTCCGAGGAAGGCAAAATGAAGCTTGGCATGATCTGATCCGCGTTCCCGGCACTTACGGCTTTCCGTTGGTCGAGTCGATGTAAGCGATGATCGAGGGGATGGCGGCATCCAGCACCTTCGCCACCTCTTCGTAAGCCGCCAGCCCCATTCCGATGGGGTCAGGCACGTCCAGCCCGGAGCGCTTGTCAGCAATTCCGGCGAATTCGCGGACGAGGAAAAACTTGTCCGCATGCTCCGGGAAACGGGACTCAAGCGCGGCGAGGTGGCCTTCGGTCATGGCGAAGACGTGGGTTGCTTCGCGAAGAATGGCTTCGGAAACCGGGCGGCTTCCCGCAGATGTAAATGAAGCTCCGCGCTTTTTGAGGATCGCCCGGGTTTCACTGCTCATCGGAGAACCTTTGGATGCGGAGACGCCAGCCGAGCTGACAGTGAAATCTTTCCTTTCACCGATGGCTTTGCGGAAGAGTCCTTCAGCCATCGGGCTGCGGCAGGTATTACCGGTACAAACAAAGAGCACGTGCTTCGTGGAGGCCATCGCGGAGGAGTTTGGTGGCACGGAAACGATCCGTCAAACCGCAACCGCCCGGGAATGGGTAGAAGCCTTGTGGATGCACCCTGTCAGGCGGCATGCCGCAGCAAGGCCACCAGCACGCCCTGAATGATCAGCTCACGGGCCGGAATCAGATCCGGAAAATCGGGATTCTCGGCACGAAGGAAGGGCTGCCCTTTTTCAACGAGATAGCGTTTCAGGGTGGTTTCGCCGTCGATCAGGGCCGCGACGATGTCTCCCTTGCGGGGCTCCCGGAATTCGAGGATCACGGTGTCGCCGTTGCAGATGTGTGCGTCGATCATGGAATTTCCACGGACTTTCAGGGCGAAGGTCTTCGCGTGGCGGGGAATGCCAAGGGCGCTGATGTCCACCGCTATGCAACCCTCACGTTCGGTCTCCACGTCCTGGGACATGCCTGCCGCGATACTGCCGTAGATCGGGATGTCCGCAATCTCACCACGGTCGAGATCCTCCGGAAAAATCACGGCACGCGCCTTGCCTGCAAGCCGCTGGATCACCCCTTTGCGTTCAAGTGCTCGCAGATGGCTCATGGCCGCAGTCTGGCTGGCGAATCCGAAATAATGCTGGATCTCACGCGTCGATGGCATGATGCCGGTTCTTCGTTGCGACATCCGCAGGTATTCGAGGATTTCCTTCTGACGGTGGGTAAGGTCGGGCTGCATTGTGTTTTGAACAGTGTTCTTAAGAACAAAACCGCATCCAGCCGGTCCGGGCAAGCGAAAAATCCTGAAGTCCTGCCTTCGCATCAATGTCTCGTTATATGAAACTCAGGAGAAGCCCCGGACAAACTTCGGGACATCGATCCCACTTCTGGTAAAAGCTAACGAAGCGGCGTGCGGATCAGGTCGCCGTTGGCCCCCGCTAGTAGGGTTGCCATCGCTCTGAGGTTCGATGAAAATATGAAGACCTTGTCAGTGCTCGCATGCCGCTCATGCCTTCTGGTGCGCCTTCCTTGCCACTGCAAAACCCGGCGCTGAGTGCCGGGCTGGTAAGCAAGGCCACATTGGGTCAAAGACTCCTTCCGTTGCTTGGAGGACTGGTGAGATTCCGCAGAACGTGAAGGAATGACGCTCTATGGCGCGGTGATTTCCACGTGGTAGAATTTTTTGCTCTGGCTTGCAGACAGATCGGTGACGGTGCGCACGGAGCCGACATCATTGGTCGTAAAGCTGGTGAGGTTGGACCAAACCGGGTTGTTCAGGGTCGTCGCGCTCTTCACGACGTAGGTGCGGCCGACAACGATCGGGCTGAAAACGATTGCCTTTCGTCCGGGTTGGCCGCTCACCGGTTGGGCGCTGATGCTGAAGCGCGAGGCCGAGTTGTTAGGCACGAGGCCCGCCACATATTCCAGCAGGTTGTTGTTGCCGTCCCCATCCGGATCGGCGTTGTCGGCCGCGTTGCCGGTGTTGGTGATGATGCCGAAATACTGCAGGCGCCATGATTCCTGGGTGGTGAGCGACAGGGTTACCGAGGCGTTGTTAGACGCGGTGTTGCTGTTGCCTGCGGCATCCGAAGCCACCGCGGCATTCACCTGGCATGTGACCGTGCCGGCGGCAGTGGCTGACACCGGCAGGCTATAGGTCGTGCCGCTACCGCTGAGAATGCCTTTGGTGCCGTTGGTGACGGTGATGCCAGCTGCTGTTAGACCTGTGACGGGTTCGGAAAAGGTGAGGGTGAAGGTGATCGGCGTGCTGGTCACCGTTGTTCCGGTCGGAGTGACCGCCACTGTTGGCGCGGTGTTGTCCACGCTGAACGTGGTGCTCGGTCCCGCAGCCGGTGCGGTATTGCCCGCTGTATCGCTGGCGGTGCCTGCGACGATCGAAATGCCAATCGTTCCATCACCGGTGATGCTGCTGATGGTCACCGTGCGCGAGGTGCCGCTCCCGGTAACCGCTGCTGTCCCGTTGGCCGTGCCGGTTTTGTTGAGCGTGATGTTTCCAACTGCCAGTGTGCTCGTGTTGAAGTTCGTGTCGGTATAGTTCACCGTGAAAGTCACCGGACCGGCTTTGGTGGTGCTGGCGGACGGTGCGCTGATGGCGATGGCCGGTGCCGTCCGGTCGATCGTTACCGAGCTGGCGTTGGTCGTGGTGGTGACCGCAGTGCCCGCATTGCCTGCCAGGTCGGAGAAGCTCACATTGAATGTGGCGGTTCCCTCCGTATCACTCCCGGACACCGTGATGGTCGCCGACCAGGTTGTGCCGCTGCCACTGACTGTCGCGGATCGTCCGGCCAGGGTGACCGTTGGCGTGCTGATCGCCTCGCTGGACGTCAAACTGAGAGTGATCACATCACCCGCTTTCGCCCGCGCGCTGTTGGTGTTGTTGGTTGCGATGGTCCGCGTGGGCATCGTGGGTGCGGTGTTGTCCACAGTAAACGTGGTGCCGGGTCCTGCGGCGGGTGCGGTGTTGCCCGCAGTGTCGCTTGCCGTGCCTGATGCGATTGAGATGCCAATCGATCCATCACCCGTGATGCTGCTGATGGTGACCGTGCGCGTGTTGCCGGTGCCGCTTACTCCCACGGTGCCGTTGGCGGTCCCGGTTTTGTTGAGTGTGACATTTCCGACTGCCAGAGTGCTCGCATTGAAGTTGGTATCCGTGTAGGTCACGGTGTAAGTCACCGGACCGGCTTTGGTGGTGCTGGCCGACGGCGCGCTGATGGCGATGGCTGGTGCCGTCCGGTCAATTGTCACCGAACTGGCATTGGTCGTGGTGGTGACCGCCGTGCCCGCATTGCCTGCCAGGTCGGAGAAGCTCACACTGAATGTGGCGGTTCCCTCTGGAGTGCTGCCCGAGACCGTGATGGTCGCCGACCAGCTTGTGCCGCTGCCACTCACTGTCGCAGCTTGTCCGGCGATGGTCACCGTCGGTGCGTTGATCGCCTCGCTGGACGTCAGGCTGAGCGTGATCACATCACTCGCCTTCGCCCAGGCAGTGTTGGTGTTGTTGGAAACGATGGTACGCGTGGTCATGGTGGGCGCGGTCTTGTCCATGTTGTACGATTCGTCGACGAACGGCAGCGAAGTAGAAACCGTAGGGGATTGCCCGGTGCTATTGGCCATGCTGAGCGTGAGAGTTCCGCTGGTGCTTCCGGTGGTCACGGGTACGTTCCAGGTGAGTCCAGCGTTCGCGGTTGTCGGTGTTCCGACTGTGGATCCGGTGGCGGCAGCGCCGGATAGGGAGAAGTTGCTTGCGGTCACGCCGGTGACGGCGGAGCTGAATTTCAGCGTCCAGTTCACGGTGGATGAGTTACTTGGAGATGAATTTACCCGGCTGATAGAAATCACGGTTGGAGCGCTGATCTTGTTGTAGCCAATCACGTTCATAACTTGAATGTCGACGGCTGTAAGATCATTCTTCACACCGGAACTGCTGAAGGCATTGCACGCATCATTCGCACCGCTCGTCCAGTCCGCAAGGTCACCTCCATTTCCTGGCACGTTGTATCCCTTGAGGTTCGTGACACCTCCATTGATCGAGAAATAAACGCCCGTGTCAGTCTGGTTCAGGCTGCGCACGCCAGACGCTTTGTAGCGAAACAGGTCGTAGGGAATGTAGTTCGGGACTCCGGTGAGAGCTTGACCGAGCACACCAATCCGCCCCATAATTTCGGTGATTTCATGGAGGGCAACGCCGATGAAATCAATCTTGCCTGCTACCGCACGGTTGGTGGAATCGTAGGTGTATGTAAACCCAGCTCCAAACGTGAACGTGCCGTCGGTGACTGCATCACTAGCGATGAGTCCCAACGCTTTACCCTGCGCACGAGAAACGAGGAAATTGGCGGACGCGCCACCGGTCGGATCGGAAGCCCCCAAGCTGGCGATCGCCGCCGCGTCGTCGGGGTCACCCGCAGTTGCGTCATTAATAAGCGCAGTTCGTGTTGACGCGTAGCTGAGAGTGCCGAGGAGTTGGGTGCTACTACTGCCTAAAGTCCCTGTTCCGGAAACCGCCTTGAGAATGATATTGATCTGGATGGGATCGTTGTATTGAGCCGTGATCAGTGACGCCGCATAGTCAAATGCAGCACTCGCGCTGGCTGCGTCCGCTGCTGATATGATACTCGTATTGGACATCGAGGCGTCATTGGTTCGAACAATTGTAAGCGCATTGGCAGGGACGAGGCTGGTCAGCAGCAGACCGCAATAGACGAGATTACGTGTGATCGATTTCATTACAGCAAGAAAGGTGGAAGTGAGAGGCTTGGAGTGGCAGTCGGTTCAATTGCTGCTAGGGCTTTGTTTTTGAACTGCCGGTCTGCGGCTGTGTCTCCGTCTTCAACCCGCTCGAAATGGATAGACTTGCCGGTGAAATGGAATTGATGTCCGCACGATCCGCGAGTACCTCCAACAGTGTGATCGGAATCATCACGCGAACGATGTGGTCCGGATCAGGACTCGTGGCCACCCGCCCTCCGATGAGCGCGATGTGTTTCAGCAAGTTGTTGGAAACCGCTGCGTTCAGATC
>CANBTO010000246.1 GCA_947372405.1 Verrucomicrobiaceae bacterium | reverse complement strand
CAAACAATTCACCGTTCCGTCCTGCGCAATTCCTCCGACGATGCCGACTCCGTGTTGATAGTTATCTGGCTCCCAGGATGAGGCGGGCATGAAATACTCGGGCGCTTCGTATGATCCCGGCGTGCTGGATGATGGTTTCCAGATCATTCCTGCCATGTCATCGACTGGATAGATCATTTCGGGAACCGTTGCGAGTTCTGAGGTGAATTCGCTGATCCCAACCACTGCGCCAGCGTCATTGATCGCTTTCAGTTCGTGAACCTTGGGTGTGATCGACTGGGAGTTTCCCTGAGTCGCAAGAGTCACCCATGACCTCGTGTTGCTGTTCCAAAGCACGTGACCAAATGCGAGTTGTCCATTGTTCGGATCGGCGCTGACCTGAAAGAGGATTTGACCCTGATTGTTGACGGCAATCGGGTAGCTGTGATCCGTCGAGTCCGGTACCTGTTCAATCCAGACGTAGCGACTCTCAGGCGTTTTGGGCCAGTTGATTTCGGGATCGGTGGGAACCGCGTCTTGAGAATCGTTTAGTCCGTCGCCATCGGTGTCTTTTTTATCGGGTTTGGTGCCTGCTGCCAGTTCCTGGGCATTGGTGAGGCCGTCGCCGTCTGGATCGCCATTCGGATCAACGGCCGAGGGTCCGCCGCTGAGCAAGGCATCTGAGAAGTTCGCTGCCAGCCATGAATCGGGAATGCCCGCAATGGTATTGACGTTGTGAGGATCGAGGCCAAGAGCGAGTTCCTCTGAGTCGGTGACGCCGTCGCCATCGGAATCCACATCCTCGATTTTCACCCGCCAGAAGGTCTTGGTGGGTTGGGTGAGAGGGAAGTTGAATTCGGTCACGGTTCCAGTGCCGATGAATGGATCTTCAACCGGCAGCCAGCTTTCAGGGGTAAGGTCGAGCGAATACATCAGCGTGTATTTCACTCCGGGTTTGGTGGGCCAATTCAACCGGATGGTGTGGAGGGTGGAGATCACCGTGGTGCCGTTCCCGTCGGGACCACTGAGTTCGGTGGTGATGTCGGTGACGAGCGGGCTGAGAAAACCGTTGGGCGGATTGGGATCGAAGGGATTGGTGCCTGCGGCGGCTTCCTGTGCGTTGGTCCAGCCGTCGCCGTCGGGATCTGCGGCTGGGTCTAGGGGAGGATCGAAGAGCTGGCCGTTGTTGTATTGCATTTCCCACACATCACTCAGGCCGTTTCCGTTTTCATCCACAATGGCTGGTAAGATGATGGGAAGGAAGACGAGGGCGAGGATGGCGGCGCGGGAGGTTTTTCGGAAGAACTGGAACAGGTTGTTCCAGCCACTTTTTTGGAAGAGGCGTTTCATTGGTCACCTCCTTCGGCAGCTGGTGCGGGTTTTTCGGTGCGCCAGTAGTTGAGGGTGATGTCTTTGGGTTCCGGCGGATGGGCTTTGAGATCGGCATCGCGTTGGATGCGGGCTTGTTCGCGGCCTTGATAGGCGGTGAGGAGTTTGTCGAATTCGTTGTTGTATAAATCGTGGAGGGACTGGATGGGAACGAGAACTGCGGCGGCGGGTTGTGTGCCTACGATCTGATAGGTGGCGTTTCCTTCGGGAAATGACGGGATTTGCGGTGCCTGGTAGGGAAGACCGTGCCGTGCGCGAAACGCGGCGGTGTTGTCGGCGTTTTCGGAATGACACATCATCCAGAGCGGGTGGGTCTTGCCGTCGGTTGAGATGAATTTGGAAACACCCGTGAGCAAAGAGAAGTCCGCAGATGACCAGAAGGTGATGGCATCGCTGCTTCCGACAGGCCGATAGGTGACGAGGCTGCGCGGCGGTTGGCTGGCGGAGCGGTAAACGGTGACGCCTAGGGAAACGGGCGTGCTTTGCTGGCGCTGCGCCTGAATGTTTGCGAGTCTCTGCTGGAATGCGGCGTTGTTGACGGCCGGTGCCGGGGCGGTTTCTTCGGGAGGCGGCGGCAGGTCGATGGGTTTGATCCGCTGGATGGTAACGGTGCGTCCGTCTTCGAGTTCGTGGGTGGTGGTTTCGAGAACGTCCTTGGCGGGAACGACGAATTCGACTTGAGGCGCGGCAGGAGCGGGAGTGCCGTCCGGGATTTCGCCGACGATGCGGGCGGTGGTGGGAGCAGGGGCGGCTTGCTCTTCAGAGTGAGCGAACGCCGCGGTTGCCAACATGGCGAGAAACACGAAGGGTTTCGTTTTCATAAGTTAGGCAGGATTTTCAGGTCCTTCCTAGTGGACGGGGAGTGAATAAGCCGCACAGAGTCGGCCGCAACGGCCTTTAGCCCACCCAAAGACAGACGACATGTAACAACAAGGAAATTATACCCGCAAATTATGCTCTCTGTTGTGCATCAAACCGCAGTTCACCCAACAAAAAACCTAACAGGATGACGGGTGAAAGTGATGTTTGAATGTGATCACTCGGCAATCGTGAGCCGGGGCTGAATACCCCAGCCGCTGCGCAGCCGTTTTTACGGGGCGGGCGGGGGATCGCCGCCTTGGGTGCCGCCGTCGGGTTTTTCGCGGTCGCGCGGGGGGAAGGTTTCGAGAAGGAAGCGGGCGCGGGCGGCTTCGGTGCCGGGTTTGGTGGAGGGGTATTGGAGGCGGGCGGCGTTCTGGCAGGTGAGGCAGAGGGCGTAGAGGGTGTTGGCTGCGCGGGCGAGGTCGGCAGTGAACTGGACGCGGTCGGCGAAAGCTTCGTCCTGGTCGTTGGCGGCGATGTTGAGAGCGGTGAGGGCGTCGTCTAAAGCGGTGGTGTCGGCGGTAAGCCAGCCTTTGGTCTTGAGCGGGTCGGGGTATCTGCGGACGGCGGCGAGGATTTTGCCGGCGCGGTCGAGGACGGCGGCGAGGTCGTGTTTGTCGTGGTGGCCGACTTGGAATTCGGCGTGGAGTTTGACGTCGTCGCCGGGGAATGCGAGGCGGGCGGTGCGGCGGGCGGCGGCGGTGAGGCGCTCGATTTCGGCGAAGGCGGCGGCTTGGTCTTCGGTGAGGTCGCCGGTGTCGCCGGTTTTGCCGCTCTGTTTCTGGATTTCGGTCTGAACGGCGGCGATGGTGGCGACGAGGTCGGTGGCGAAGACGAGGGGCGGGGTGGCTGCGGGGTCGTCGAGGCGGGCGGCCATGTCGGCGGCGTAGTCGGTGTCGGAGAGGGCGTTAGCCAAGCCGGTGGCGGCATGGAGGAGGGTGGAAAGCGGGAAGTGGAATTTGCGTTTGGTGTGCATGGTTTTTTGGATTTACGCGAAGATGGAGAATATGCCGCGGGCGTGGCAAGTTGTGTGTTGGTACAAATTCGCTGGTATGGTTAAGTTTTGTTAAGGATGTGGGATTTGCCGGCAGTGGTTTTCATGGGGGATGCCTACTAGGGTAGCGAGTGCGGGGTGCCGGTTTGCGCGGAAGTCGCAAAGGGTTGATAGCGTGACGGTGGAGCGATTTATGGAAACGAATCAATGGCTGCGTAAAACCGTTCTGCGGCGACGCGGAACGAATGAATGGCAGCGCAGAGCAAATCCGGACCTGCGTAGAACGAAAAAATGGCAGCGCAGAACAAATCCGGAGCTGCGTAGAACGAATGAATGGCAGCGCACATCAAATCCGGAGCTGCGTAGAACGAATGAATGGCAGCGCACATCAAATCCGGAGCAGCGTAGAGCGAATGAATGGCGGCGCAGGGCAAATCCAGCACCGGTTCCTCCTTGCCAGCGGCGGCGCTTTCCCCCACGCCTTGTGCCGCCAAGATCATGAACAAAGTCCTTATCATCGGAGCCGGCGGAGTCGGCAATGTCGTCGCCCACAAGTGCGCCATGGTCCCTGAAATCTTCGGGGAAATCACCCTCGCCTCACGCACGCTCTCGAAGTGCGACGCAATCGCCGCCGAGGTGAAACAACGGACTGGACGGACCATCGCCACCGCCCAGGTGGATGCGGACAACTCCGCCGAAACCGCCGAACTCATCCGCAAAACCGGCGCGAAGCTGCTCATCAACGTGGCTTTGCCCTACCAGGATCTCCATCTCATGGACGCCTGCCTCGCAGCCGGTTGCGACTACATGGACACCGCCAACTACGAGCCGAAGGACGTTGCGAAGTTCGAGTACTCGTGGCAGTGGGCCTATCAGGAGCGCTTTGAAAAAGCCGGCCTCAGCGCGTTGCTCGGCTCTGGTTTTGATCCCGGCGTCACCAATGTTTACACTGCATGGGCGCTGAAACATCACTTCGACGAGATCCACACGCTCGACATCATCGACGTGAATGGCGGCAACCACGGCAAGGCCTTCGCTACCAATTTCAACCCGGAGATCAACATCCGCGAAGTCACCGCGGAGTGCCGCCATTTCGAAAACGGCGCGTTCGTCGAAACCCCACCGATGTCGCTGCACCAGTCCTTCACCTGCCCGCAGGAAGTCGGCACCTATGAGATCTACCGGATGTATCACGAGGAGCTTGAGTCGCTCGTCAAACACATCCCCACCCTTAAGCGCGCGCAGTTCTGGATGTCGTTTTCCCAAAACTACCTGAAACACCTCGAAGTGCTCGGCAACGTCGGCATGACCCGCATTGATCCCGTTCTCTACAACGGCGTGGAAATCATTCCTCTCCAGTTTCTCAAAGCCGTGCTGCCGGACCCCGGGGACCTAGGCAAGTCCACCAAGGGCCGCACTTGCATCGGCAACGTCATCACCGGCCTCAAGGACGGCGCGTTCAAGGCGGTCTATGTCTATAACATCTGCGATCACGAGGCCTGCTTCGCGGAAGTCGGCTCGCAGGCGATCTCCTACACCACCGGCGTGCCGGCCATGATCGGCGCCAAGCAGATGCTCGAAGGCGCATGGCGCAAACCCGGCGTCTGGAACATGGAACAACACGACCCCGACGCCTTCATGGCGGACCTCAACATCCACGGCCTGCCATGGCAATGTGTCGAGCTCACCCGCGAACAGGCGGCGGCGTTCCAGGTGGCCTGAATCACGGTGCCTGTTGGCGGCCGAATCCGAGTGTTCACTTGACCTGCGGCGGTTCGTGATGCAGTTTCCGCCGCTTATGAAGCTCCTGAAATTGCCCGTCACCCGATCGACGTTTCTCCTGCTCGGCGCGTTCGCCCTGAATGCCTGCGGGCCATCCGGTCCGGTGCGTTCGGGTTACATGTCGGGAATTGGTGGCCCGGTGACCCAGCAGGTTTCCAACGGCCACCCGGCCCCGGCGATTCCGGATGACATCTCCTACTGGGACGGTGACGGCGCGACGGGCAGTCCGCTGATCAAGATCAGCCGCAAGGAGCAGAAGGCGTCATTTTACAAGGGCGGGGTGCTGGTGGGGGTCTCGAAAATCTCAAGCGGCAAGGAGGACCACGCCACTCCGCCGGGCCGCTACAAGATCATCGAAAAGGACAAGGATCACAAATCCTCCGTCTATGGCTGCTTCAAGGACATCGCGACCGGACAGATGATCAACGACAACGTGGACATCCGCGTGGACAAGGTGCCGCCGGGAGCGATCTATTATCCCGCGCCGATGCCGAACTTCATGCGTTTTGCGGATGGCATCGGCATGCACACCGGCTATCTGCCCGGCTACGCCGCATCCCATGGCTGCATCCGCATGCCGCACAACATGTCCGAGAAGTTCTTTGAAAACGTCTCGCTCGGAACCCCGGTGATCGTCGAGTGAGCTGCGGATTTCCAGAAGCCCTGCCGGACGCCGAGACCACGCTGGAGATCAGCCCGCGGGCGGTTGCGGAGTGGTATCAGCTGCCAGCCGAGCAACGCCCCCGCCTGATCGACTGCCGCGAGGACGACGAGCTCTCGATCTGCCGGATCGATGGCCACGAATGGTTTCCGTTAGGCGCGTTTCCGCAGGTGATCGACAAGCTCACCGCCAATTCGGAGCGCGGCGTGGTCGTCTATTGCCATCACGGCATGCGCTCGCAGCGGGCGGCGGCCTTTCTCCGCGCCCACGGCGTGATCAACGCCTTCTCGATGAGCGGCGGCATCGACATGTGGTCCGAGATCATCGACACGACGGTGCCGCGCTACTGAGGCAGGATTGTTGGAAATCGATTCGCGACAGTAGGTCGGCGTTTCAGAACTCCGGGTCCGGAAACATCAGGTCGAAGCGGGTGGACTCGCCTTCCACGCTCTGGACGCTGATGGTGGCGTTGAATTGCGCGAGGATCTGATGGCAGATGCCAAGACCGAGACCTGTTCCCTGTCCAACTTCCTTGGTGGTGTAGAACGGATCGAAAATCTTGTCCTGTTCCGCATCGGGGATTCCGGTGCCATTGTCGGTCACGCTGATGGTGGTGTGACCGTCCTCCTTTGTTGCTTCGAATCGAATCATGGGAGCCGTGCCCGCTTCGAATGACTTGGAACGCAGGGCATGCGCGGCGTTGTGGACGAGGTTGATCAAAACCTGCGCCAGCTTGGAGCCGGTGGCCCAGACGAGGATGTCATCAGTGATATGGTTTTCCGCGACGATGCCGCCCTTGAGTTCGGCGGACATCAATCGGAGTGCGGTGCGGACGGCGTCGCTAACAGAAACCTGAACCGGGTTCGCCTTGTCCGGGTGGGCGAATTTCCGGAGGCTGCTGGTGATTTCGGTCACCCGTGAAAATCCATCGCGCATGTCCGACAAGGCCTCGAGATGGTCCGCATGGGCATCCTGAGGCAGGTTTTTGGCGTTGGCTTCCAGCATGCTGAGAGCGGCCATGGCGTAGTTCAGCGGGTTGTTGATCTCATGGATGATACCCGCGCTCAAACGGCCGAGCGAAGCCATTTTCTCACCTTGGACGAGGTGTTGCTCGGCTTGGCGGAGTTGGCGGCGTGTGGAATCGACCGCCCCGTTGAGGCGGATGAGGGAATTCACGAAATGCAGACCGTCCGGAGAGGCCACCATGCTCCCATCGATATCCGGATCGTGCACGGCGATGTCCGTGGCGGCGGTGCCAACGACCGGAACGAGCAGCTTGCGGATGTTCTTGTCCAACTGCTGGATGCCAAGCACGGCTTGGAGGTTGAGCTCCCATTTGCGGCAGAGCGTATGGGCCAACTGCTGGACCTCGACGTTGTCGAAGGGCTTCTTGAGAAACACCAGGCTGTCCGGCTGCTTGAGAATGGCGCGCATCTTGTCCAACGAATAATCCGAGTAGGCGGTGCAGATCACCACTTGAAGGCCGGGATGGATTTCCCAGAGATGGTTGACGGTTTCCACACCATCCCATCCCGGGGGCATGCGGACATCGACGAAGGCCATGGCGTAGGGGCGGCCCTCCGCGATGGAGTTGTTGAGCATGAGAAGGGCCTCCTGCCCCTGGAAGGCGAAATCGAGCTCGAAGGTGACATCCGGGCGGGTTTTGACAGGGGTGCCGA
>CANBTO010000245.1 GCA_947372405.1 Verrucomicrobiaceae bacterium | reverse complement strand
TTCTGGTGGCCTGGCGCTTGAGCCAGAAAAACCTTTCGGTCAGCAACATCCAGACGAGGAAGGCGGAGATTTTCTATTGGGCGGCCATTCTGGTTTCCAACACGCTGGGCACGGCGCTGGGGGACTACCTGGCAGACGACTCCGGCCTCGGTTTCCTTGGCGGAGCCGCGCTCATCGGCGGACTGCTTCTGCTGGTGGTGCTGGCGTTCTGGGTGACGAAGATCAACCGCGTGCTCCTGTTCTGGGTGGCCTTCGTGCTGACCCGGCCGTTTGGAGCCACATTCGGCGACTTGCTGACGAAACCAATCTCCAAGGGGGGACTGAACTTCGGCACGATCGGTTCTTCGGCGATTCTCTTCGCCATCCTGGTGGGTTTTGTGGTTTACACTCACCGTGCTGACAAACGAAAGTCCCTGATGCCCACCGACCCCGCATGAACTGGATCCACTGGTCCCTGCTCTCCGCCTTCTTCGCGGGACTGACGGCAATTCTGGCCAAGGTGGGCGTCGCGGGCGTGGACTCGAATCTGGCGACGGCCATCCGGACCACGGTGATCCTCGTTTTCGTCTGGGTGATCGCTTTCGTGGCGGCGAAACCTGCGGAGATGGCAGGTTTCACCGCCCGCACCTGGTGGTTTCTGGCGTTTTCGGGCGTGGCGACCGGGCTTTCCTGGCTCTGTTATTTCCGCGCGCTCCAACTCGGCGATGCCTCGCGGGTGGCCCCGGTGGACAAGCTGGGAGTGGTGTTCGTGATCGTGCTGGCGGCGGTGTTCCTGAAGGAAAAGATGACCTTGCAACACCTGTGCGGGGGCCTTTTAATCGCCGCGGGCGCGGTTATCCTCGCATGGAAAAGCCAAGGGACGTGACCCATACGCCGCGCGCTTTGATCCTGAAGATCCCCGGGTTCACCTCAGACCAGAGTTTTTCCGTCACGTTCCCGCCGTCAACCGCATGCCGTTATCCGCCACCCGTCCGCACGACCCTGACGCGATGTCCGCAGCCGCCGGTTCCATGCGCTCAACCTGGCTCAAAGACCTGACGGTGCTGGCCGTGGTCTCGTTGATCTGGTTCTGCGCGCTGATGGGCGTGCGTCCGCTCAGAAACCCGGACGAAGGCCGCTACACGGAAATCCCCCGGGAAATGGCCGCCACCGGCGACTATGTGACGCCCCGCCTCAACGGCGTGCAGTATTTCGAAAAACCACCGCTCGTCTATTGGGTCTCGGCGCTCACGTTCCGCGTGTTCGGCATCAACGAATTCACCGCCCGCCTGTGGACGGGCATCTTTGCCGCGACCGGTGTGCTTCTAACCTACATCGCCGCGCGCGTCCTGCATGACCGGGCCACCGGGATCTGGTCGGCTGTGGTGCTGGCCACCTCGCTGCTCTATTACGCGCTCAGCCAGATCATCCTCACGGACATGGCCGTGGCGGTGACGATGAGCGGGGCCTTGTTCACCTTCATCCTCGCGGTGCGCGAGCCGCGCGGTCGCAAACGGCTGGGGTTGTTTCTCGTCTTCTATCTGTTCATCGCGCTGGCCACGCTTTCCAAAGGACTCATCGGCATCGCGCTACCCGGGGCGGTCATTTTCCTGTGGGTGCTGCTACTCAACCGCTGGCGGATGCTGTGGCCGTTCTATCCGATTCTGGGAACCTTGCTGCTGCTGGCGATCGCCGCGCCATGGCATGTGCTGGCGGCCCGCGCGAATCCGGATTTCCTGAACTTCTACTTCGTCCACGAACACTGGCAACGCTTCACCACCCGCGACCACAACCGCTATCAGCCGTGGTGGTTTTTCCTGCCCGTGCTCACCTGCGGGCTGTTTCCCTGGGTGGTCTTCGGCTGGCAATCCCTGATCGATTATTTCACCGGTGGCTGGAAGGCGCGCAAGGAACACGAGGTGGGCTGGTTCCTTCTGATCTGGGTGGTCTTCATCATGCTGTTTTTCTCGAAGTCCCAGTCGAAGCTGGTGCCATATGTGTTGCCGGTGTTTCCCGCCGCGGCGGTGTTGATCGGCCACCAGGTCTCGGGCATCTGGCTAGGACTCGCCGGCCGACGTTTCCGCACTGCGGGTTGGATTTTCATCGGGCTTTCGCTGGTGACGACGGTGGTGATCTTCACCACCAAGGCCCCGAAAAGTTATCCGGACCTCCACCTTCACCTGAAGATGCTCAAGCTCACTCTCGGCATCCCGCTGCTGCTCGGCGCGGGCCTGGCCTTCCTTGGCTTGCGCCGGAACCAGCCGCGGCTCATGCTCGCCGCGTTGACAGGCTCCAGCGCGCTTTTCCTCATCGCGGCCAATTGCGGCGGCGGAGCCATCGACAACCAGTCCACCAAGGAATTCGCCATGATCCTCAAGCCGATGCTGAAAGCCGACGACCGCGTCTATTGCGTCGGCCTCTATGCGCAGGACCTGCCGCCCTACCTCGACAGGCAGATCAGCGTGGTGGATTTCATCGGCGAGCTCGAATATGGCATCAAGGCGGAACCGGAAAAAACGGCCTCCCGTTTTCTGAAACTCGACGATCTGGCCGCCCAATGGTCCCAGCCAGCCGGTGCCTACGCCCTGGTGCGCAGGAAACTCTACGACAAGTGGTTCGCCACTTCCGGCATGCCGCACGAGGTCATCCGGAAAACCGAACTTCTCGTGCTCGTCGCGAAAAGCCCGGCCCCCGCCCAGCCCTAACAACTCACACCGCCGATGCAGCCGTTCCTGCCCTTCACCCGCCCGACCATCGATGAGGAAACCATCGCCGGTGTCGCGGATGTGCTGCGTTCCGGCTGGATCACCTCCGGCCCGAATGTGAAGGCTTTCGAGGCATCACTGTCCTCACTCTTCGGCGGTCGCCCGGTGCGCGCCTTCAACTCGGGCACCGCCACGCTCGAAGTCGCGCTGCGCATCGCAGGCATCGGCCCCGGCGACGAGGTGATCACCACTCCCCTGTCGTGGGTGGCCACCAGCAATGTCATTCTAACGGTCGGCGCGCGGCCGGTCTTCGTCGATATCGACCCTGTCACCCGCAACATCGACGTGGATGCCATCGAGGCGGCCATCACCCCCGCGACCAAGGCGATCATGCCTGTCGATCTGTCAGGACTTCCGGTTGACCGGGACAAGCTCAACGGCATCGCCGCGAAACACGGCCTGCGCGTCATCGAGGACGCCGCGCAATCCATCGGCAGCTCGTGGCAGGGCCGCCTGATCGGCTCCTTCGGCGATCTGGTTTCCTTCAGTTTCCACCCTAACAAAAACGTCACCTCCATCGAAGGCGGCTGCCTCGTGATGAACACGGAGCAGGAAGCCGCCATCGCGGAGCAATACCGGCTTCAGGGCGTCGTCCGCTCCAGCATCGACGGCATGGACGTCTCGATTCTCGGCGGCAAGTTCAATCTAACCGATGTCGCGGCGCGTGTCGGCATCGGCCAGCTCGCCCGCCTCGACGAGTTCACCCGCGCTCGCCGCGAGCTGGTGCGCGAGTATTTCAAACAGCTCGATGCGCCGGAAGTCCGCGCGCTCGGACTCGGCCTGCCGGTCCCCGATTTGGAGCAAAGCAACTGGCACATGTTCCAGGTGATCCTGCCGGAAGTCGGCGGGGCACCGCTGCGCGCCGAAGTGATGCGGAAACTCGGCGAGGCGGGCGTCGGCACCGGCGTCCATTATCCGGCGATCCACCTGTTCACGCTTTACCGCAATCTCGGCTGGAAACCCGGGGATTTCCCGCACGCCGAGCACACCTGCCGCAACATCCTCACGCTGCCGCTGTTTCCTGCCATGACCACCGCGGACGTCACCCGCGTGGTTGAAAATCTAACGAGCGTCCTGCAATCCATCCAAGCATGAGTGCCACCGCCACCAAAAACCTGTCCGTGGTGATTCCCGTCTTCAACGAACAGGGCAACCTCCCCACCCTCTTCGCCAGACTCTATCCGGTGCTCGACGCGCTCGGCCGCAGCTACGAGATCATCTTCACCAACGACGGCAGCGCGGACCAGTCCAGCGAGCTGTTAGCCGCGCAGCACGCCGCCCGGCCTGACGTCACCCGCGTCATCGAGTTCAACGCGAACTATGGACAGCACATGGCCGTGATGGCCGCCTTCGAACGCGTCCGCGGCGAGGTGATCATCACCCTCGATGCGGACCTCCAGAACCCGCCGGAGGAAATCCCCAATCTGTTAGCACAGACCGACGCCGGCTTCGACTGCGTTGGCGGCGTCCGCCAGAACCGCCAGGACAGTGCCTTCCGCCGCCACATTTCACAACTCGTGAACTGGTTCCGCGGCCAGTCCACCAGCATCAAGATGAGTGATCAGGGCTGCATGCTGCGAGCTTACTCGCGCAGTGTCGTCGATGGCATCGTGCGCAGCGGCGCGGTGAACACCTTCATCCCCGCACTCGCCTACAGCCTCGCCCGCCAGCCCACGGAGATCCCCGTCGCCCACGAGGAACGCCACTCCGGCACCTCGAACTACTCGGTTTACAAACTGATCCGGCTGAACTTCGACCTCATCACCTACTTCAGCACCGCGCCGCTCCAGATCTTCACGATCTTCGCCATGTTCTGCTCGACCTGCTCGTTCCTGCTGGTGCTCGTGCTCGGCGCGCGCCGCCTGATCATCGGCCCCGAGGAGGGCGGGATCTTCACGCTTTTCGGCATCCTGTTTTTCCTCATCAGCGTCTGCATGGTCGGCATCGGCCTGATCGGCGAATACATGGGCCGGACCTATCAGGTCGTCCGCGCGCGCACCCGCTACCACGTCAGCCACATCCTCGAATCCCGCGAATGAATTCTCCACGCATCTTGTTTTTCGGTTACAGCGAGGTGGGCTACGAGTGCCTCGACCTGCTGCTTTCCCGCGGCCTGAACGTGGTCGCGCTCATCACCCATGAGGACAATCCGGATGAAAACATCTGGTTCAAGACTCCCGCCGTGGCCGCCAGGGAACACGGCATTCCCGTCCATACCCCGGACTCGGTGAACACTCCGGAGTGGATCGAACGCATCGAGGCCATGCGGCCGGACCTGATTCTATCAGTTTACTACCGCCACATGATTTCCACGCGCGTCTTGGATATCCCGGCGCTCGGGTCCTTCAACATGCACGGCTCGCTGCTGCCGAAATACCGCGGCCGCGCGCCGATCAACTGGGCCGTCCTTCATGGCGAACCCCGCATTGGAATGACCCTCCACCGCATGGTGAAACGCGCGGATGCAGGAAACATCGTCGATCAGGAAGGCGTCGAGATCTCCCCGTTAGACACGGCCGAGCAGGCGTTCCGCAAGGTCATGCCCTGCGCCCGCACCGTGCTTGCCAGACAGATCGACCACCTGCTCGCTGGCACCGCCAGGGAAACCCCGCAGGATGAAAGCCAGGCCACCTACTTCGGCGGCAGGAAACCCGAGGACGGCCGCATCGACTGGTCCCGCTCCTCACGCGAAATCTTCAACCTCATCCGCGCCGTCACCGATCCCTATCCCGGCGCTTTCAGCGACATGGGCGGCGCGCGGCTCATGGTCTGGTGGGCCGAACCCGCCGACAACGCCTCCGGTTCTCCCGGTGAAATCCTCTCCATCGATCCACTCGTCATCGCCACCGGCGACGGCGCTCTCACCATCACCCGCTCCGATTGGCGCGGCGTCCCCTCTCCCGCGCCGCAGGTCGGCAGCAAATTCTAACACCAGCATCCCATGTCACAACCACCCATCAAAGTCCTCATCCTCGGAGCCAACGGCTTCATCGGAAGCAGCCTGATCGACACCATCCTCCGCGAGAAAGACTGGGAGGTCTTCGGCATGGACGTGGGCGACCACAAGCTCTCGCACCTGCTCGACCACGAACGCTTCACCTTCGTCGAGGGTGACATCACCATCAACCGCGAGTGGATCGAATACCACGTCAAGAAGTGCGACGCCGTCATCCCGCTCGTCGCCATCGCCAACCCGGCGCAATACGTGAAGAACCCGCTCGATGTCTTCGAACTCGATTTCGAAGCGAACCTCGACATCGTCCGCAAGTGCGTGAAATACAAGAAGCGCCTGATCTTCCCGTCCACCTCCGAGGTTTACGGCATGTCACCGGATGAAGTGCTCAGCGAATCGACGAGCGACATGGTTTACGGTCCCATCGACAAACAACGCTGGATCTATGCCGCGTCCAAACAACTGCTAGACCGCGTGATCTATGCCTACGGAGTGCGCGACAATCTCGACTACACCTTGTTCCGCCCCTTCAACTGGATCGGGCCCAAGCTCGACAACGTGATGGAGCCCAAGGAAGGCAGCTCGCGGCTCTTCACCCAGTTCATCAGCAACGTGATCTTCCGCAAGCCGATCCAGCTCGTGGACGGCGGCTCGCAGAGCCGGTCGTTCACCTTCATCGAGGACGGCGTCGAGTGCCTGCTGCGCATCATCGAGAACAAGGATGGTGCGGCCTCCCGCAGGATCTTCAACGTCGGCAATCCGAACAACAACGTCTCCGTCGCGGACCTCGCTCAAATCATCATCGAGGCCTTCAAGGACTATCCTGAATACCGCGACCATGCCGAGAATGCGGTGGTCGTGACAACCTCCTCGCAGGAATACTTCGGGAAATACTATCAGGACATCCACACCCGCGTGCCTTCGATCGGCGCGGCGAAGGAGGCCCTTGGATGGGAACCCAAAGTCGATCTGCGCACCGCCATCCGCCTCACGCTCGACTATCATCTCCGGCAGAAGGAACACGACCTCACCTCCGAGTCGGCCTCGTCATGAGTCTAACCGTCGCCCTCAAAGTCGATGTCGATACGGACCGCGGGACGAGGGAGGGCGTGCCTCCGCTCGCGGACCTGCTGCGGAAATTCGAAGCGCCCGCGTGTTTCCTGTTTTCCCTGGGACCGGACAACACCGGCAAGGCGATCCGCCGTGTGTTCCGGCCGGGTTTCTTCAAAAAGGTCAGTCGCACCGGCGTGGTCCAGATGTATGGTATCCGCACCCTGCTCAACGGCACGCTGTTGCCCGCCCCGCACATCGGCGCGCGCAACACGGCGGTGATGCGCGCCGTCAGGGACGCCGGCTTCGAATGCGGTATCCACTGCAACGACCACTTCCAGTGGCAGGACTATCTCCTCACCATGTCACTCGACGAGGTGCGCGACGAGTTCGGCCGCGCGCGCCGCGAGTTCCGCCGCATCTTCGGCAGCGAGGCCGCCACCGCCGGTGCGCCCGGCTGGCAGGCCAGCTCTAACAGCCGGCGGATCTACGACGAGGCCGGGCTGCTCTATTCCAGCGACACTCGCGGCCGCTCGCCATTCTTCCCCGAGATCGGCGGACGGGTTTCCACCACGCTGGAAATCCCCAGCACCCTGCCCACCTTCGACGAGTTGTTAGG
>CANBTO010000244.1 GCA_947372405.1 Verrucomicrobiaceae bacterium | reverse complement strand
CCACCTTCACGGGTGGGGGCATTTGCATCCTCCTCAGATTCCATACGATGACCACGAAGAAACCGGTGCCCTCCGCACGCTCGAACCGCTTCCGGATCGTGTTGGGCTTGGCTGTTCTCATCGTTGCCGCCATTGTAGGCTTGTGGAACTTTGGCAAGAACGGTCAATCCTTGCAGGTGGATGGAAATGGCGGACAGCCACCCGCTCATGGTTCATCAGCACCGTCATCGATTGACGGTGGTGGAGACAAGACGGGACCTGAAGCGACGAAAAGCTCCCATGGCCCACGCAACAGGTCCGCCGGTGAGGAAACCGACACGGCCATGCAGTTTCCACTGGTGCAGCGGATCCTATCCGATGAGACCCTGTCTGAAAGCCAGGCCGCCGCAGGCATGGCTGAAATCGTCCGCAAGACGGACGTTTCCGAAGAGGAGCGCTTTGAAGCCCTGGCCCATGGTCTGAATCTGGACTTCCGAAGTCTCGCGGATGTGGTCTCCGATCCTGCCTTGCCGGTGGCACTGGCACAGCGCTACATGGACGAACTTGCCAACCGCAACCATCTTCCGAAGGAACAGATTGCCGGGTGCCTGGCCCTGATGAATCACAACGACGGGGACATCCGGGAACAGGCAACCAAGGAACTCGCGTTTCTTCTCGAATCCGAAGCCCTCGTCTCAGCACCTGATGAACTTCGCAATGTGGCGTCCGAGCGACTCAAGGTTCTGGAAGAAACTCCCCCCAGCCAGGATCAAGCTGCCGTGGATACGTCCGCTGAGGCATCCGGCGTGAAGTGACTTCCTGAAAACCGTTTCATCCCCTTGCCGCGTTCAGCAGCGTCCATTTGAAGGAATTCAAACAATCAGCCAAAAGAGGGAAATGAACCGCAACCGAAGCGAAGCGGAGATGGACGAACTGGAAATATCAATAATGAGTCAAATTAACGCAGATGGACATTGATGTTAAGAGGCCTAAGTGGAATTGGACATGAACCCTCTGGGTGAGCGCCCCAATCAACACAACTTTTTGATTATCTGTGTGAATCTGAGTCCATCTGCGGTTCTATTTTTCTTTCTAGGATCAGTTCTTCCATGTCCGTTTCACTCCCACAGTGGTTCTATTTTCCTGTTTAGCTGAAAACAATCCGCAGATTCAGAATACATGCGCACAATGACCCTGACAGGCGGGATCGCCTCTGGAAAATCGACGGTATGCCGGCTGCTGCGCGAGTTCCTGCCGCAGATTGTCATCTTCGACTGCGATAGCGCGGTGCACCGGATGCTTGAGGGGGATGAGGAAGTCACCGCCATCATCAGGGAAACCTTCGGCGAGCAGGCGCTGGATTCCCAAGGAAAGATCGACAGGCATTTTCTTCGGGGGCGGGTGTTCGCGGATGAGGCGGCACGGCTTCGATTGGAGGCTATCCTTCACCCACGGGTAAGACAGGAATGTCTTGATTCCCGGGAAATGGCTGCTACACGGGGTGCGGAGCTTTTCATTGCCGACGTTCCGCTCTTTTTCGAAAAGGGTTTTGATTATGGCCAGAGCCAGGTGCTGGTGGTCGCTTCATCCCGCTCCACGCAGATCCAGCGACTCAAGGCACGGGGTGGTTTTGAGGATTCCCTGATCGAATCCATCCTGGCCGCCCAGCTTCCCGTCCAGCAGAAGATGTCCCTCGCGGACGTGGTTTTCTGGAACGAGGGGCCCCCGTCCGTGATCCGATCCCAAGTCCGTCGTTTCTCCCAAGCATTTCTCATGACCCAGTCCAACGAATCCCAAACCGGTGAATCCCGGCCGTCATCCTCAGCCGCAGTGATGTCTCCGGTTCCGGCTTCCATCGACATCAACCAGTTCCGGCTCAAGCCGCTCGCGGAGCTTCAGGCGATGGCGGAGGCTTGCCCTGCGCGGATTCAGGGAGGCATTCCGAAAAGCCAGCTTGTGTACGAGCTGCTATGTTTCTTCGGGCATGAAGGCACCGGGCTGGTTTGTGAGGGCGTGCTGGAGCAGGCGAAGGACAATTTTGCGATGCTGAGGGATCCCCAGCGGAGCTTCCGCCCAGGACCGGATGACATCCACATCAGCGCCAACCTGCTCAAGGATCTGGGTCTGCGAGTGGGGCAGTTGGTGAAGGTCCGCGTCCGTGCGCCACGCGAGCGCGACAAGTATCTGACCACCCAGGAAATCATCGAGGTGGAGGGCGTGCCCGTCGCCGACTATCACACGCCGAAGGAGTTCGATCGACTCACTCCGCTTTTCCCCGACCAACGCATCCATCTGGAAGGCGAAGGAAATGATTTCCTTGGCGTGCGCGTGATCGACCTCATCGCCCCGCTTGGCAAGGGTCAGCGCGGCATCATCGTCGCCCCGCCTCGAGGTGGAAAAACCATCCTTCTCAAACAGATCGCCCGTTCGATCCGCCAGAACCACCCCAACGCGGAACTGATCATCCTGCTGCTGGACGAGCGGCCGGAGGAGGTAACGGATTTCGAGGAAACCGTCGGTGCGCGTGTCTATGCCTCCACCTTCGACGAATCCCCGCGTCGTCACGCGCAGGTCGCGGACCTGGTGCTTGAGCGCGCGAAACGCCTGGTCGAGCTCGGCAAGGATGTCATACTGCTGTTAGACAGCCTCACTCGTCTTGCGCGCGGCCACAACTCGGCGATGCAGGGCGGGCCCATCGGTTCCGGCGGCGTGAGTCCAATTGCGTTGCAGAAATCACGGAAGTTTTTCGGCACTGCGCGCAACGTCGAGGAGGGTGGCTCGCTCACGATTCTCGCCACCGCGCTGGTCGAAACCGAGAGTCGTCTGGATGACGTGGTCTTCGAGGAGTTCAAGGGCACGGGCAACATGGAGGTGCGGCTTGACCGCGAGCTCGCCGAACGGCGTGTGTTTCCCGCGATCCACATCCCGCAGTCCGGCACACGCAACGACGACCGGCTCTATCATCCGGATGAATTCCTCAAGGTGGTGGACCTCCGCAAACAGCTTGCCGGACTACCCGTCGGGGACGCGATCGAAACGCTTCTCAAGAACCTGCGCGCCACCAAGTCCAACGCGGAATTGTTGCTGCGCGGGCTGCGTTGAAAACGTCACGAAAACCGCTGTTAAGCGTGGGTTTTCCAGTGCGGCGGGACTGCTTTTTCACGCAACTGGTTCATTGACACTCATGCGGAGCTCCGCATAGCCTCCCGCGCAAACCGCCGCGACGGGAAGGATGATTCCTGGCGTCCGGCATCCAACCGTTCAGAACACGATATCAACCACTACGATGGCTACCAAAAAGAAGGCTGCAAAACCTGCGGCCAAAAAATCCGCTCCGAAAGCCGCCAAGTCCGCGGCCAAAAAATCCACCGCTAAAAAGTCCGCCCCCGGCAAGCAAACGAAATACGTTTACACATGGGGTGCCGGCAAGGCTGACGGCAATGGCGGCATGAAAGCCCTCCTCGGCGGTAAAGGCGCAAATCTCGCCGAAATGACCCGCATTGGTCTGCCAGTGCCTCCGGGTTTCACCATCACCACCGAGGTCTGCACTTACTTCTATGCCAATCGCAAGACCTATCCGTCCGCTCTTCAGAGCCAGATGGAAGCCGGTGTCAAAAACATGGAGAAGATCATGGGCTGCAAGTTCGGCGATGCCAAGGGCATGCCGCTGCTTGTCGCCGTCCGTTCCGGTGCTCGTGATTCGATGCCAGGCATGATGGACACCATCCTCAACCTCGGCCTCAATGACGAGACGGTGAAGGCACTCGCCGCCGCCACCAGGAACGAGCGCTTCGCATGGGACTGCTACCGCCGCTTCGTCCAGATGTATGGTGACGTCGTGCTCGGCGTGCAGAAACTCGAAGGCGAGGACCACGAACCTTTCGAAGTGCTCATCGAAACCTTCAAGCACGAGAAATACCACAAGGACATCGTTGACTCCGATCTAACTGCCGAAGACCAGATGGAACTCGTCAAGCGCTTCAAGGCGCTCGTCAAGACCCGCACGGGTCATGGTTTCCCCAGCAATCCATGGGACCAGCTCCGCGGTGCCGCCGGCGCCGTGTTCGGTTCCTGGATGAACGACCGCGCGATCGTCTATCGCCGCAAATACAACATCCCCGCCGAGTGGGGCACCGCCGTCAACGTGCAGGCGATGGTTTACGGCAACACCGGCAACACTTCCGGTTCCGGCGTGGCCTTCACCCGCAACCCCGCCAACGGTGCGAACGAGTTCTACGGTGAGTTCCTCATCAACGCCCAGGGCGAGGATGTCGTCGCCGGCGTGCGCACACCGGAGCCAGTGGCTGATCTCAAGAAGCAGATGCCGAAGAGTTATGCCGAACTCATGAAAGTCCGCGCCATCCTTGAAAAGCACTTCAAGGACGTGCAGGACGTCGAGTTCACCATCCAGGAAGGCAAGCTGTTCATGCTTCAGACTCGCAACGGCAAACGCACCGCCGCCGCCGCGCTCAAGTTCTCCATGGACATGGTCAAGGAGAAGCTCATCGACTGGAAGACCGCCGTGCTCCGCAACCCGGCCGACCAACTCGACCAGTTGCTCGCCCCGATTTTCGATCTCGTGGAAGTCAAGAAGGCCAAGGCCCTCGCCACCGGCCTGCCGGCAGGTCCGGGAGCCGCATCCGGCAAAATCTATCTGAACGCCGACCGCGCTGCTGCCGCCGAAGCCAAGGGTGAGAAGGTGCTGCTCGTCCGTAACGAAACCAGCCCCGAAGACCTTCGCGGCATGATCGCCGCCGAGGGTATTCTAACAGCAAAGGGTGGGGTCTCCTCGCACGCCGCTCTCGTTGCCCGCCAGATGGGCAAGGTCTGCGTCTGCGGTGCTTCCGCCGTGGAGATCGACTACGACAAGCTCACCGTCACCGCATCCGGCGTGACCTTCAAGGAAGGGGACTACCTCTCCATCGACGGCACCTCCGGCATCGTTTACGGCGGCCAGTTGAAGACCGCTCCTTCGGAAATCATCACCGGCATCGTCGATGGCGACAAGGCCGCGAAAAAGACCGAGAAGTTCAAGGCCTTCCTCCAGCTCATGGAATGGTGCGCGCAAGCCACCAAGCTCGGCGTCCGCACCAATGCGGACACCCCGGAGCAGACCCGCATCGCCATGGCCTTCGGTGCCACCGGCATCGGTCTCACCCGCACCGAGCACATGTTCTTCGAGGGTGACCGCATCGACGCGATGCGCGAGATGATCCTCGCCACCACTGTCGAGGCCCGCAAGGCCGCGCTGGCCAAGCTCCTGCCCTATCAGCGCGAGGACTTCACCGGCATCTTCAAGACGCTCAAGGGCTTCCCCGCCACCATCCGTCTGCTCGATCCGCCGCTCCACGAGTTCCTCCCTCACACCAAGGAGCAGCAGATGGATCTCGCGAAGAAGATCGGCATCAAGGTGGAAACCATCATCCAGCGCGTCGCGGACCTCCACGAGTTCAACCCGATGCTCGGTCACCGCGGATGCCGTCTCGGCATCGCCTATCCGGAAATCACCGAGATGCAGGCCCGCGCCATCTTCGAAGCCGCCGCTGACGTGGCCAAGAAGAAGATCGCCGTGAAACCGGAAGTCATGATCCCGCTCGTCGGATTCTCCAAGGAATTCGAACTCCAGGCCGAGATCGTTCACCGCGTCGCCAAGGAAGTCATGGCCCAGAAGAAGGTCACCTTCGAATACCAGGTTGGCACCATGATCGAAGTTCCGCGCGGTGCCCTCACCGCCGATGAGATCGCCAAGGGCGCCGAGTTCTTCAGCTTCGGCCCCAACGACCTCACCCAGACCGCTCTCGGCATCAGTCGTGACGACATGGGCTCCTTCCTGATGCCCTACATCGAGAACGAAGTGTTCAAGAAGAACCCCTTCGCCACCCTCGATGCCACCGGCGTCGGCCAGCTCATGGAGATCGCTGTGGCCAAGGGCCGCAGCACCCGCCCGAAAATCAAGCTCGGCATCTGCGGCGAGCACGGTGGTGATCCGGACTCCGTGAAGTTCTGCCACAAGCTTGGACTGAACTACGTGTCCTGCTCGCCTTACCGCGTGCCCGTCGCCCGCCTCGCCGCCGCCCAAGCAGCGATCGAGGAAGCCGCCAAGTCTGCTCCTGCGAAGAAGGCGAAGAAGAAGTAATCAAACGTGGCGGTGAACATTGGCCGCCGCTGAATCTAACCAAAGCCGCCCCGGAAACCGGGGCGGTTTTTTTCATGCCGGCTGGCTCCAGACCAAAGCCGCAAACCGGGCTGGCGGACGTAATGGGAACATGCAAGCGTTCCGCCATGTGCGGCACGTATTCGCTTGTTCTGGAAACCTCCACATCCCGTGCGTCGATCGCGCTGGCCGGACCGGAAGGGATTCTGGAGCAACGGGAATTTTCCAGCGACCGCAGCCACAACGCGATGTTGTTCGCTCCGCTGGAGGAATTGTTAGATGGTGGCGTGCGGGAAAAGATCGGGCTGGTGCTGGTGGGTAGCGGTCCCGGCAGCTACAGCGGCACGCGGGTGGGCATCGCCGCGGCGCAGGGAGTGGCCATTGCGTTGGGCTGCCCGGCAGTGGCTGTGCCGTCGATCCTGGCGGTTCCCTCGGCGGCTAATGGTGCGGCGTGTCTGGTAATTGGCGATGCGAGGCGCGGCAGCTACTGGAGCGCGGCGATGACGGGTTTCCAATTGATGGATGAGCCTTTGCTGTGTGATGCCGAAGGGTTGGAGTCGCTTGTCGCCCGCGCGGTCGCGGACTGCGTGCCGGTGGTTTCTTTCGAAGATGCGCTTCGTTTTCCGTTGCCGGAGGAGCTTGCCTCGAAGGTTGGGACGGAGTTTCCGGATGCCCGGCGTCTGTGGCAGGCATGGCAGGGGACCAGCGGTGAAACGCGGCATTCATGGAGTTCCGCCATACCGCAGCCGATCTATCTGAAACCGCCGCACATCACGCCGGCGAAGCGGCCATGGCTCGTGCGACCCGGTTAGATCCGGCGCTGCCAGAGAGTGACCAGCGAACGGGTCCACTGGAACTTGCGCGCTGTCTCGCGGATCAGGAACGGTTCCTCCGCCTCGCGGAGCAGCGTGAAATCCCCACCCAATGATTCCTTGAGCCATCCCAAGGTTCCGTTAGATGGCCAGTTTTCCGGCGGAGTGAACTCCTCCAACCAGGTGCAGGGAGTGGCCAGCAGGAGTTCGCCCCCGGGTTTCACCAGCGCGGGCAGGCGTTCCAGCAGACGCTTGGGTTCGGGCAGGCGGCACAGGAGGTTGGCGGCATGCACGCGGTCAAAGGAACCGAGATCCGCCGGAAGATCCATCGCGTCGCCCTGTTGAAAATGGATTTGACCAAGGCTCGTAACTGCCGGTCTGTGGGCTGTTAGTTTGGTGCGGAGAGCCGCTTCCTCCATCCGTTCAT
>CANBTO010000243.1 GCA_947372405.1 Verrucomicrobiaceae bacterium | reverse complement strand
CCGCGTGACCGGGCCAGGCGGCGCGTGCCAGCAGCAGCGTGTCGATCCACGGACCGAATCCATGCCCCGGAAACGCCCGCAGGAAACGTTTCTCCGTGCCTTTGCCGTGGGCCACCACCACCGCGCCGGACAAGCGCCGTTTTAGCTCCGGCCACAAAGAGAGCAGGGAAGGGGCGTCCGCCAGATCCTCCGGCCCGATGCCGTGGACTTTCCTGGCCGACCATTGCACCGGCTGGTCCGTGGCAAGGTAGGAAACGAATGCGTCGCCATGCCCGCCCTCCGCCGACCACGAGGCCAGTCCCACCTGCACCGGACTGTCCGTCATGCCACGCGCCGCGCCCGCGGATTCGAAATCAATCGCGGTGAAGCGGCAGTGGCGGACGAGCGGCATCGGGCGGCAGTTTGCTTTCAATGCACGCGCCGGATCAACTTCATTTAAAAACCCGGCAGGCTGAGAATGAGCAGGAGAATGAAGGAAACACGCCGTTTGGCGGCGCAGTGTTCACTGCCAGGTGACGCTGCCGGTATCGAGCGAATAGACACCGCTGGCGACGCGCACTTTTCGCTCTTTTACGAATTTGCGGATGATCTCGCTGTTCGCCGTGATGGTTTTTTTCTGATAGACCGTGTTGTTGGAGACGGCCACGCCGGTCTTGGCGTCCTTGTCCGCCGGCAAGCCGCTGCCGGTGTGGACGTGTTCCAGCAGGCTGCCGATGTTGCCGGGAGCGTGCCCTCCGGCCAGAGCGGCCGAAACGGCGCCACATTTGCTGTGGCCGAGCACCACGATCAAAGGCGCATGCAGGTGTTCCACGGCGTATTCCACCGAACCAAGCACCACCGGATCGGTCACGTTGCCCGCCACGCGGCACACGAAAAGACTGCCAAGTTGCTGGTCGAAGATGATTTCCGGTGCGGTGCGTGAGTCGGCGCAGCCGATCACCACGGCGAAGGGTTTCTGTCCTTTCGCCAAAGTCGCACGGCGTTCGGAGGGATTGTCTTGTGACGCGTGGCGCCCGCTCACATAGCGCTCATTACCGGCTTTTAGCAGGGCAAGTGCCTGGTCCGGAGAGACGTCCGAGTTGAGTTGATGGGATTGCGAGGCGGACGGGTTGAGGGCGGTGCAGTTTGTTAGAACGGAGACGGCCGCAAGGTATAGGCATGATGTGAGATGTTTCATTGAGAGTCGGTAGGTTTGGTGTGTGAATGGTCATCTTCCATTTGCCGTCATGTTTTTCACAGGTTTCGATTTGTCCATCCATTTCAGCGCCACGGTTGGCCTGGATTCTTATCCTTCGATGCCAATTCGAAGCCCTGCGGAGTTCGCCCACTCCGCCAGCGGGCGTGTGCATCCCGAGAATCACGGAAGGTGGAGGCTGTGCCGGTTTTACCGCGGTGATGATGGCTTCAAAGGATGGAGTCCGGCCAATTACTCAGTCTTCCCCGTCCGCGAGTCTCGGCGGAATGAGGAAAAGCAGCGAGCCGTTGCGTGATGGCGGATTGATGCGCAGACAGGCGATCGCGCCTTTTTTCATCAGCACACCGCCGGTGGTGGTGCCGAGCACCCATTCGATGAGGTTGGAGAGGTCCGGTTCGTGACCGACGATGGCGACGGACTTGAATTCGCTGAAGCCTGTGAGTTCACGCAGCGCCTGCTCCGGGTGCATGCCGCAGGCGATCCAGCCCTGGATGATTTCACCTGGAATGTCGCCGGTTTTGCAGAACTCATCGGCCGTCTGGCGGGCGCGGACGAGCGGGCTGGTGAGCACGATTTCCGGCAGCTTGCCCGCGTGTTTGAGGAGCTTTGCGGCACGTCGCGCCTGTTCGCGGCCTTTATCGACGAGCTCGCGGCCAGCATCGCCCTCGGGATTGAAATCCTGGGCTTTGCCGTGACGGAGGAGGATGAGGTCCATGTGGAAAGACAGACTTGAATCTGAAGCGATCTATTCGAATCAGGATCACATCGTCATGCCGCCATCGACGGCGATGACCTGGCCGGTGATGTAACGGGCCTCCTTGCTGGCGAGGAAGGCGACAACGGCGGCGATGTCCTTGGTATCACCGAAGCTTCCTAACGGAATTTTTCCGATGACGGCGTCCTTCACGGCCTGGGGCAGTTCGTCGGTCATGTCGGTGGTGATGAAACCGGGAGCGACGGCGTTGCAGGTGACGCTGCGTCCGGCGAGTTCGCGGGCGACGGCCTTGGTGAATCCGATGAGCCCGGCCTTGCTGGCGGAGTAGTTCGCCTGGCCGGCGTTGCCGATGAGGCCGATGACGGAGGCGATGTTGATGATGCGCGGGTCCTCGGCCTTCATGAGCGTGCGCATGAAGCCTTTGACGGTGTTGAACGCGCCCTTGAGGTTGGTATCGAGCACGGTGTCCCAATCCTCCTCCTTCATGCGCATGAGCAGGCCGTCACGGGTGACGCCGGCGTTGTTGACGAGGATGTTCACGGCACCAAGTTCGTCGGTGATCTTTTTGGCGAGCTCCTGCACGGCCGCGTGGTCGGCCACATCGACCGCATAGGCGGTGGCGGATCCGGGGAACTCGGCGTTGATTTCGTCGGCCGCTTTGCCACAGCTCGATGCGCTGCGGCTCACGACGGCGACTTTCGCGCCCTCCGCGGCGAGCGTGCGGGCGATTTCCTGACCGATCCCACGGCCACCTCCGGTGACGACGGCGATTTTGTTGGCAAAGCGTGACATGCGGGAAACGTGGCGGCGGATGGTCCTGTGTGTCAATTCCGGGGATCAGCCGAGGAGCGCCCGGATCACATTCACGCAAAACCGGACGATCAGATACACCACGCCGAGCACGAGACCTACGGTGAGCAGCAGTGCCAGCGCGATGACTCCGAGAAACACCCAGAGCGGCCACCAGCGGCCGTCCAGCCTGCGGACGCGGCCTTGCCACTTGCGCCAGTCCTGCCAATCACCGCCGGACTGCGGGTTCTCATCGGCTGCTGGTGCCTTCGCGACCGGCGCGACTCCGTCGATTTCCAGCACTTCGACTTCGATTTCCGTGGCTTCCTTCGTCATGGTTTCGTTTCCTGCGACGCGCAAATCTCGCAGTGTCGGGCCGCGATGCAAACCCAATGCCCGGGCATGGAAAATTTCCAACAAAATGGAAACGGACATCCGCGGGCGGACTCGGCGTCGTGGTTTCCTTCCGGGACTTCGAGCGCAGGGCTTGCGGTCGTCCGTGGCCGAGCTAGCATGCGGTAAATGAGCCGACGATCGAGAAGACGCGGAAAATCCAGTGGCGCGGGCTGGCTGGGCAAGCTGGCACTGGGATTGATCCTGACGGGAGTCCTTGGTGCCGGCGTTTTGTATGCGTTGGTGCGCGGCTACCTTCACAGTGATGCGTTCCGGAAATTCCTCTCTGAAACCGTGAGTCGCGGCGCGGATTTGGACGGTCAGTTCAGTCCCTTCCGCTGGGATGGTCTTGCCGTGAATACGGACTCGTTCGAGGCCACGGGGAAGGGGATCATCAAGGAACTGCGGGTGGATGGCATGCACACCGAGGTGGGTGTGGGCGGTGTGCGCCGCGGAGTGTGGGAGATCCAGGGATCGCGCGCGCAGAGGCTGGAGGTTCTGCTGGATGCAAGAGGGCATGCCGGCTTGCCGGAGCCACGGGTGATCCATAAATCCTCGGACTGCGTGGTGAGGGAAAAGGGCTGGCTTCCCACGGAAGTGGAACTGCAGGGAGTGGAAATCCGGGATGTCACGGTGAAGGCGACGCTCGATCAAGGTGCCGCCAGCGCCGATCACCTGAAAGTGCGTGTGACGCGTGACGGGAAAGATGCGTATCGAGCCGAAATCGCGGATGGCAGGATCCGTCTGCCGCTGGCCATCCTTCCGGAAATTCGCCTGGACCGGGTGGGTTTGCGTTATCATGACGGCCAGGTTTTCCTTACCAGCGCGACGGCATCCGCGTTCAGGGACGGGCGGCTTGATGCGTCCGGCGAGTGGGATGCCAATGCGGGTCGATACTCGCTGGAAGGATCCGTGACGGGGCTGAAATGCGAGGAGGTTTTCAACGAAACGTGGGCCAAGCGTTTCATCGGGGATTTTGGCTCGGATTTCGCGCTGGATAACCGTGGAACCTCGTCTGTCGCGCGCGGGCATATGGAGGTGCGCAACGGCACGCTGACGGCATTGCCGGTCCTGGATGCGCTCGCCGCCTACGCGGATACGCGCCGCTTCCGTGTCCTGCCGCTGAGTGACGCGCGCTCCGACTGGACGTGGAGCCAGGATGGATTTTCGCTGACCAATCTGGTGCTTGCCAGTGAGGGATTGGTCCGGCTGGAAGGTGCCGTCACCATTCGCGGCAGGAACATCGACGGCACGTTCCGGTTGGGTCTCGCACCGGGAACCTTGGCGACCATTCCCGGTGCGGAAACCGACGTGTTTTTTCCGGGCGAACGGGGTTTGGTTTGGGCTCCGCTGAGGATTTCCGGCACGGTGGATGATCCCAAGGAGGACCTCACGGACCGTCTCGTGGCGGCGGCGGGCGCGCGCATGTTCGATGTGATCCCGGAAACCGGTGAGAAGGTCATCCGGTTTTCCCGCTCGATCCTTGGTGATGACCCTGTGAAAGCCGTGGAAAAGGGCGAGAAGATCATCAAGGAAGGAAAGAAGACCATCCGCGAGGTGAGGGGGATCCTCGGCGACATTCTTGGAAGCGGTGATGTGCCGGAGCCAGAGGAAAAAAAAGCGGATCCGTGAGCCTGCGGAGGTTTCCCTCGTTTGCCCGGCTGTCACCGCATTTTGTTCTTCCGGTCTTTGTGGCGCATCTGTCACAAATCACGAATTGAGATAGTGTGTTCGCAATCGTGTGTTTACCGAGTGTTGGCACAAACATTGCAACCTCTTCCCCCAAACCAACATTTTCCAAAGTGATTCTTCAGAAAAAGATGCAGTATGACCGCAGAAAATCGGGATTTACCCTGATCGAAATGGTCACCGTCATCGCGATTCTTGTCATTCTCATGCTGGCTGGAGTGAGTCTGTTGCACGGGACCGGACCTTCGGCCCGCAAGGCCGGGACGGACTTGCTCACCGGGATGATCGAACAGGCGCGCACCGCCGCGATCAGCACCCGCGGCGATGTGGTGCTGGCTATCGCCGAACCCGGCGATCTGCCTGCGGATGACGGGCGCTGCCGCCTCGGGCTTTTCAGGATCAAACCCGAGGATTGGCCAGCGGATCCCACCTCCGGCGTTTTGAACGGAGAGTTGATGAGCCGCTGGCGGACTCTGGAAACGGGGGTCGCACTGCTCGGAGGTGCGGTGGACGGCGTGGAAAATCCACTCGATAGCCCACAGCTCACGGTTTCCTATGGCGGCTCCAAATCCACGTCTGTCAAAGTGCATGCCATCGCCTTCAATTCCCTCGGAGGATTGCTTTATCCCATCGGGTCCACGCCTGTGGCCATGCGAGTTGCGGAGGGCAACTACCGTGGTGGAAAAGCCAGCCCATATCACAACGGTGATTCCGGAACCATCACCGAAAACCGCCTTAAAATCGGCCGCGTCACCGCGCGTCCGTACCGAACCGACGGATGAAGTGTCCACCCGACAGATGCTGCCGCTGCAAGGGCTCGACTCTGATCGAGGCGGTCATCGCCATCGGCGTGCTTGCGATTGCCATTCCGCTTGTCTTCGGAACGATGGCGGAAAGTGGCAAAAGCGGCATGGCCTCGCTGGCGGAAACCCGCAGCACGTGGATCATTCCTGTCTGCATGGACGAGATCAGTGCATCCCGCGATGGCAAGCCGCAGTATTTCACCGCCACCACCACCGGGCAGACCTTTCCTCCGGCGGGCGATGTGTGGGCGCTCGCCTTTTCCGCGGATGGCAAGCCTGTCGGGAAGCTTTCAAAATCCCAATACGACAAGGGAACCCGCGAACTCGAGGGCAAGGAAGTGCGCTTCATCGCGACGATGGCTGCCGTTCAGCAAGCGAACTCCACGATGCTGAGGGTCGATTTTTTCCTCGAATATCCCGCGTCCGCTCCAGCGGCGAAACGCGACAGGCTTGATTTCCACACCCGCATTCCATGATCCGGAAGCCATCAAATTCCCGGGGATTCTCGCTCATCGAACTCATGTGTTCCATGGCTATAGGCTCGATCATCCTGCTGGCCGCGGCCATGCTGTTAGGCAGTTCGGGTGACGGCTACGAACGCGTTGGCGGAGGCGTTGCCGCGGAGCGCGAGGCCCGCGCGGTGATGGAGCAGCTTGCATCGGACCTTTCGTCCGCCACCTTTCACAAGGACGCGCTGATGGAGAAATCCACAGCCTCCTGGTCCGCGGACAAACTCGGCTTCCTGAGTCTCCAGCCCGCGCAGGCGCAGTCGGATGCGGGCCACATCGGCGATCTTTGCGCGGTGAACTATTATATCAAGGACCTGACCATTGGCGGCAAGAACGTGCGCTGTCTGATGCGCGGGTTCCGCGAGAGCGTGGAGACTTTCAAAGCGCTTTCGGATAGTGCGGTGCCTTCCCTCTTCGTCGCGCGAAACAACATCGACGAGCCCGTCGCCTTCGGGGTTGTTTCCTTCGAAGCCCGTCCGAAATCCCGCGACAACTCGGGCAAGTGGATCGACTGGACGAAAAACGATCTCATCGGCCCGGAGGCTCTCGATGTCCGTCTCGTCGTCGCCCGCCGCTCCCTTGCCGGCAGGCTCAAGAAGGCCGCCGATTGGGACGGCGGCGGAACCGACGGAAAGTTGTTAGGTGCGCCGTCGGAGGCCGGGCGCAACAAGAATCTGGAGGTTTACGGAACCATGATCCGCTACGGAAACCATGACACGCCCTGAGCCACATCCATGTCATCGCGCTTCGGCGTTCGCGTTGCCTGCCATCCTCGTCGTGGTGGCGGCACTGCTCATTCTTGCCGTCGGGATCTTGTTGGTTACCGGTGTGGAACGTGGCACCGCCCGCTCCTTCGTTGACAGGCAGCGCGCCGATCTTGCCGCCCAATCCGGCCTCAAGGATGTAAGTTCCATTCTGATCCGGGAGGCCGCAAACGACGACTACATCGTGCTGCAATCCACGCTCGCCACGCCGATCGTCAGCGGCCGTGATCTTGCTCCTTTCCCTTTTCTCGCGCGCGGCAAGGCGGAGGGCTCCGGCTATAGTTATCGCTACATGCCGCTTTTCAGTTCGCTGGCCGTCAAAACCGGTTCCGACAAATCCACCACGCTCATCGCTCCGAAGCTTGAGGATTTCCTGCAGACGGACTCAAACGCCCGCATCCAGTTTGCCGCTCTTCCTTATCAGGACAAGGTCCAGGCGGACTGGCTTCCCGTGCAGGATGAAAAGGGCCGCGTGGTCGCCCGTTATGCATACTGGGTCGAGGATCTTCAGGGGAAAATGGATCCGAAGATCGTGGGGAACCTTGATGGTGACTCACAAACTCATG
>CANBTO010000242.1 GCA_947372405.1 Verrucomicrobiaceae bacterium | reverse complement strand
GTCGCGCTCGATGGAGCCCTCGTCGGGGCTGTCCTCGTCGAGGATCATGCGGAAGAGCGTGGACTTGCCAGCACCGTTCGGGCCGACGAGGGCGACGCGTTCGCCCCAGTTGATGGACATTTCGGCCTCGCGGAGCAGGGTGCGGCCGCCGAGGGTCTTGGTAAGCTTTTTGATCGTGAGCACGGCGGGGATGTAGAGGAGGAGTGGGCGGGGGGCAAGAAATTCAGCGGCGGGCCGGCCGGTGGCTTTGGTCCGATAGGGGCAAGGGGCAAGGGGCAAGGTTGGTGTATGCCTGGGTGTGGCATCACCGCGGGACTCAACGCCCGGATTGCGCAATCCTCACTTGTGCACGGCGTGGAGCAGGTTGGCGGTTTCCGCGCTGTAGTGATAGCCGGAACCGAAGTCGAGCGGCGGGCCGGGGAAGGCGGCGTAGGCCGAACGCAGGTCCGGTTGCAGGTAGTTGGAGAACAAGGGGATCGGCGCCTGGTAGTTGCCGTAGAACTTCACGTTCCATTGCTCCGGCTTGAAGTGGCGGAAGGGGATGCCCGAGTCGTCCTGGACGATGTTGTCGGAAACGGACAGGAAATAGTCGCGGGCCGCCGAGAAGTTGTTTTCGTGCATGAGGTAGGAGGCGGCCTTGAAGTAGGTGGTGCCGCGGCCGTAGGAATCGAGGAAGGCGCGGTAGTTGTGGAAGCCGCTGTTGGAGAGGTCTCCGGAAACATAGATCACCGAACGCGCGGCGCCGGCGCGGTTCATGTAACGGACGTCCACCGCCGGATAGGGACCCACCCGCAACGCACTCACGGACTGGATGGTGCCACCCATCAACGAGACGGTGGCGAGCACGATCGGCGTGGCGCCGCGCAGCACCGAGGCGTCGAGCTGGGTTCTCATTTCCTTGGTGATGAAGTAGCCGGTCTGCATCTGGGTGTGGGTGGACTCGCGGTAGGCGGGAAGCGCGGCAAGCACGTCCGCTCCACTCATGGCCTCCACGTCGGGCAGCCAGCCCACAGGTTCCAGTCCCATCAGGATCTTGGTCGGGATGTTTCCGAACATCGCTTCGGCATGCAGCAGGTCCGGTCCGCCGAATGGATAGAAGAGCACGCGGTTGGCGGAGGTCGAGGAAACGAGGTGCTGCTGGGACCAGTCCTCCATGCTGGCGACGCGGTTGCGGGTGAGGCCGGTCCACATGCCCCGCATGGCGGACTCGTGGGCGGCGTATTCCGGGGTGCGTTGGAGATTGGAAAGCATCTCGCCGCGCATTACGGGCCTGCCGGCGAGGAAGCGCGCCACGTCGTCCGGTTCGGCCTTGCCAGGTACGGGGATGAAATTCGGCGGGCCTTCCACACTGTGGGGCCGCTCGACGACTTTTGGCGAGGTGCAGGAGCAGGGGATGAGAGCCAGGGTGGCTGCCGCCAGGGAGAGAAGACGAAGGGAGCGTTTCACGGACGGGATCGAAGCCACATCGGCGGAAAATACAAGAACCATGCGGGCCAACCGGGCGATCTCACCGGAGGATCATCACCGTGTGGCGGGTTTGCCGGGATGTGTCACCTCCCGGACCAGCGAGTCCTGCCGGATCATCCAGCGTGTGGAATGCTTGCCCGGAACGTTGAGATCCACGGTGGATTCGAACCCGCTGTCGGTCGTTTTCAAGGTGGGCAGGCCGACGGCTCCGTGTTCTTGTGGTTTCAGTTCGAGTTCTTCGAAGGTGGAGGCCCAGTGCTGGTGTTTGTCGAAGCAGGACTTCTGGGCGTAATAGACTTCCTGCAACGCGTCGCGTGCGGGCAAGGTGACATCCGTGACGAAGGTGGTCTCGCCGGGATTTTTCCTGGTGAACTGCACGCAGCCCCAGCGCTCCGGTCGGTGCATGTCGATGACGCCCTGAGCCGACCAGACCCAGTTGTCCTCAGGGGTGCCGGGCAGTTTCACATACTTGCCGTCCTCGATGCGAATCTGCCATTCCACGCGGGAGAAATTCAGCCGCCACTGATCGCCCTCCTGCGGTGAAGAGGCCTTGTGTGTCAGTCGGGAGAGAGCTTTCCATGGGATGGCGATTTCGACGGTCCATCCCTCGTCCTTGTCAGAAGGGTCGTTGAGGCTGCCGCGGACATGCGCTGCGGTTTTCAGGCCGGGGATTTCCCAGCTGTCGTCGGCCTGCACGCCATCCTTGTAGGGCTTGGCGAGAAACAGGTCCCAGCCGGTGTTGAGCGCGTTCATCTCGAACTCGCCGTATTCATGTGAATCGCCGTTCGGATCGATGAAGACCTCGAAGTCCGGGTCCTGGAAAATCACCGAGTCATGTTTGCGGAGCGTGGCCCAGACGTGCGGTTCCTCCATTTCCGCAGCGATGTAGAAGAAGCGCTCGTCCCACAGCATTTTGGCGCGGGTGCGGAAACGGGGCCTAGGTCTGGCACTGCCCTCGATGTCCACGAAATCCTCCGTCCATGCGGCCGCCGCCCATGCCGGGTCGTCCAGCTTGCCGTCGATTTCCGGGGCTTTCGCCGCCAGTTGGCAGACATACCCGCGGGGAACCTGCGGCTGCATTTTCGTTTCCCAATCCGCCAGCCATGGGGGAGGGGATGGCTGAGCCTCCGCGAAGGAAAGGAACGTGAAACATCCAGCCAAGGGGATCCAAACCATGCGCCGCATGGCTTCATGGTCCATCCAAGCTGCGTCTTGGCAATCTCTTTCCGGTGCCGATGCCGTCCTGGCTTGACCTTGCCTGGAAGAGTCTGAAATCCGTTAGCGGACAGCCGGGGCTACCATCGTGCCGTTCATCAAGGCTCCTACGGGTGGCAGGAAAAGCTAAGGGAATCCGAGGCATTGCCCGCTATTGACCTTGACGAAGCCGGTGGCGAGCGGGCTTTATACAGGCATCCTTCATCACAGCATGCGCCTTCCCACTGCTCCCCACACCTACATGCCTCGCTGCATGGGTCAGATTGCCGCCCTCATTTCCATCGCCATGCTGTCGCTCGCCGGGACGCTGCACGCGCAGGATTTCGAAGGGAAAACGATCTCCCAAGTGACCATCCGCTACAAGGGCACCAAGAACGTCAATGAAGATCTTCTGCGCAACCTGATGACTTCCAAGGCAGGTGCCCCTTACCGTGCCGAGAATCTGGACAAGGACATCACCGCTCTTTACGAGTCCGGTTTGGTGGATGATGTGCGATTCCTCGCCGAGCCGGTAGGGGAAAGGGTGAACCTCATCGCCGAGGTCACCACCCGACCCCTGAGAGGCGGTGTGGGATTTGTCGGCAACACGGTCTATTCCGACCAGAAGCTGGCCAAGGAAACGAAGCTGAAGGCCAGTGGCGTGATGAGCGACGCCGAGATCCTTGAAGCCCGCCGCAACATTGAGAAGTTCTATCACGAGTCCGGATATCCCGATGTCACCGTCAGCCACCGTATCCAGCCGACCGGGCAGGAAGGTCTCGCCGACCTGATCTTCGTGATCGACGAAGGCACCAAGAACGAAGTGCGCAAGATCCGCTTCGAAGGCAACCACGCCCTCACCGATCCCGAACTCCGCAAGGAGATGAAGGTGAAGGAAAAAGGCTGGTTCTCGTGGCTCACCAAGTCCGGCCACTTCGAGGCAAACCAGCTCGACGCGGACCTTGATGCGATTCTCGATTATTACCACAGCAAAGGCTACCTCCGTGCGAGCAGCCCGGGCATACGCCGCGAGCCAGTCAAGGACGGCCGTGTCGATCTGGTCATCCCAATCGTGGAAGGTGAGAAATACACCGTCGCGGGAATCGGCTTCGGCAAGATGACGGTCTTCAAACCCGAGGAACTTTATCCCGGACTCTCCCTCAACACCAACGACGCGTATTCCTCCAAGAAAATGCGCGATGACATCACGATGATCCGCAGTTACTACGGATCCCGTGGATACGCGGACGCCGCGGTCAGCCCGGACATCCGTGACGCGGGGCCGAACCGCGTGACCATCATCTACCGCATCAACGAGGGCTCCCGTTTCCGTGTGGGCCGTGTGAACATCTCCGGCAACACCAAGACCAAGGACAAGGTGATCCGACGTGAAATCCCGCTCAAGCCGGGCGACATGTTCAACACCGTGGAACTCGAAACCACCAAGGCGCGCCTTGAGAACCTGCAGTATTTCAGCGATGTCCAAACGACCGGTTCCCCCGGTGGCTCCGGCTATCGCGATGTGAACGTGCTGGTCGAGGAAAAGGCCACCGGTTCCGTCGGCGTGGGCCTGGGCTTCAGTTCGATCGACTCGATCGTCGGCTTCCTCACTCTCGAACAATCGAACTTCGACCTTTTCAACCCGTGGAATTTCACGGGTGGCGGCCAGCGGTTCGCGATGAACCTGCGCCTCGGTTCGCAGCGCACCGAGGCCACCGTCTCGCTCACCGAACCTTGGTTCCTCGACCGCCAGCTATCGCTGGGCGGCGAGCTGTTCTACAAGCAGTCCGACTACTTCAGTGACTACTACCAGCAGACCAACGAAGGTGCCTCCATCTCGCTCCGCAAACCGCTGGGCAACAAGGGATCCATCAAGGCCGAGTACAAGCTCGAGAACGTCAAGATCGACTCCTCGGTCGGACCGAACGACTACGTGGACAAGAATTTCATCGGAGACAACGGAAACAACTCCCAACTCGCAGACAGCCTCATCGGTGGCGACTATATCCGCAGCGCTCTGAGCGTGAACTACGTTTACGACAGCCGTGACAGCAGCGTCCAGCCCCGGTCCGGTGGCAAGCTCGATGCAGGTGTCACCTATGCCGGTCTGGGCGGTGACGTGGACACCTTCACCCTTTCCCTGCAAGGCCAGAAATACTGGAACCTGAAATGGGATACGATCCTTTCCGTCAGTGGTGAGATGGCCTTCGTGGACAGCGTGAACGGCGGCACCATCCCGATCTTCGAACGCATGTTCCTCGGTGGCGGCAGAACCCTGCGCGGCTTCAAGTTCCGCGACGTCGGACCGCGCGACACGGGATACACGAACGAGGTTTACGGCGGAAACTCGCTCGGATACGGCAGTCTTGAATACACCATACCGATCATCGAAACCGTTCGTGCGGCGGTCTTCACCGACGCGGGCTTCGTGAACGCGGACAGCTGGGATCCGAGCCCGAGCGACATCTACAGCGACGTGGGCATCGGTATCCGCCTGAAGCTTCCCATCAGCCCGTTGCCGCTTGCCCTCGACTACGCCATCCCGGTTTCCTCACCGGACAACCAGGCGGACAAGGGCGGGCAGTTCAACTTCTATCTGAACTATCAGTATTGATCCGTTTGCGGCGGTTGTCCGCAGGGAGTTTTTCAAAGCGGTGCTTTCTTCGGAAGGCCCCGTTTTTTCATGCACAGGCAGCGTCCGCCACGCGCATCCCGTCCATCGCGGCGCTGACGATGCCGCCGGCGTATCCCGCGCCTTCTCCGCAGGGGAACAATCCCGCCACCTGCGGGTGTTCCAACGTGTCATCACGGCGGGGAATTCTCACAGGCGAGCTGGTGCGAGTCTCGAATCCTAACAGAAGCACCTCGCGGGAAACATAGCCGCGCATCTGCCGGTCGAAGAGTTTCAGTCCCTCGCGCATCCGCGAGGTGATCCATGGCGGCAGCAGTTCATGCAGAGGTGCCGGTTTCACGCCGGGGAAATAACTGGTTTCCGGCAGGTCGGCGGAAATTCTGCCTTCGAGGAAATCCGTCACGCGCTGGCCGGGGGCCGTTTGTCCGCCGCCGCCCGCGAGTTTCGCGCTGCGTTCGAGATCCTTCTGGAAAACAAGACCCGCCAGCACGCCGTGTTCTCTAACAAGCGGGAGCAGGTCCTCCGGCTCCACGGTGGAGACCATGCCGGAGTTGGCGAACGGAGAATCACGGCGCGAAAGGCTCATGCCGTTGACGACCACTTCGTCGTTCTCAGTGGAAGCGGGAACGATCCATCCGCCGGGGCACATGCAGAACGAATGCACCCCGCGGTCCCGGATCTTGGTGGCCAGCCGGTAGCTCGCGGCGGGCAGAAGGCGCGGGCGCTCCGTGCCTGCTGCCATGTGGTATTGGACACGGTCGATAAACGGCTGGGAATGCTCGATACGGAAACCGACGGCGAAGGGTTTCGGTTCCAGCAGGATGTTTTTTGCGGCGAGCAAGCGGTAGATGTCACGCGCCGAGTGGCCGGTGGCGAGGATCACCGCGTCTGCCAGGAATTCGGAACCGTCCGCCGTGACCACTCCGCGGATGCGCCCGCCTGATACCAACAGATCCACCACCTTCGTCTGGAAACGGACCTCGCCCCCGGCATGGAGGATCGACTCGCGCATCGACTTGACCACATTCGGCAGCAGGTTGGAACCGATGTGGGGATGCGCGTCCGTTAGAATCCGCTCCGGTGCGCCATGGGCGACGAGGATTTCATAAATCCGCGCCACCGGTCCGCGTTTCGTCGCGCGGGTGTAGAGTTTGCCGTCCGAGAACGTGCCAGCACCGCCCTCGCCGAAGCAGTAGTTGGATTCCTCGATCACCCTGCCTTCGCGCAGAATGGGGGCCAGATCGAAACGCCGCGCGCTGGCGTCCTTGCCGCGTTCCAGCAGGATCGGTTTCACACCGTTTTCCAGACAACGCAATGCGGCGAACATCCCCGCGGGACCGCAGCCGACGATGACCGCCGTGCGGTTGTTAGAGGCAAGCGGCGGTGCGGACCAATGCGGCGTCACGTCCGGGGGCAGCGGGCCGTCCAAGGCGACATCGAGGCGCAACTGGACCTTGATGGCCGCCTGGCGGGCGTCGATCGAGTGCTTGCGCAGTTTCAGTCCGCCGATGCGTGAAACTGGAACGCCGAGCTTCACGGCCACGGCCTTGAGGCGTGCGGCTTCGTCCTCTGAACTGGCTAGAGGAAGGACGATATCGACGGTTTCAACGGGCGCTTGCACGGATCATTTCGGGACTTGTCCCGGTCATGGGGTTCAGCCGCGGATCGGGCGCTTGGTTCCCGCGTCATCCACGCTGACAAAGGTCACGCGGGTCGAGAAGATCGGTTGGTGGCCGGCCTTTTCATCCACCACCCCCACATCATAGGAGACGCTGGTGTTTCCCTCGTGATGTTTGTTGCAGGAAATCCTCAGAATCGTGCCGTCCCGCACGCTGTGATGAAACTCAACGGTGTCCATCGCCACGGTGACGAACTGGCAGTGCGGATAGTCGAGGCTGGCGGCGATCCACAACGCTTCGTCCACCCATGCGAGCAACCGCCCGCCGAAAAGAAATCCGTATTGGTTCAGATCCCCGGGAAGGACGAGACGGTGGGTTTCCATGATCTTACCACCGACGGCGTTTGCCTTCCCTGTAAAGACCGGCATCCAGCGAGTAGGCTCCGGCTCCGGAAAGGATGATGGCGATCATCGGAATCAGGTAAAGCAGCGCGGGTTCCTTGGCCATCGGAGCGCCGGGCCC
>CANBTO010000241.1 GCA_947372405.1 Verrucomicrobiaceae bacterium | reverse complement strand
GGATCGAGTCGGTTTTGGGTGAGTTTCATAGGAATGGTGTTTCAGATCGCTCGGAATGAGAGGGTAATTGCCTCCCCGCCGTCAATGCAATATACGCAATATCCGAAATAATCGAATAAGATTTCACCTCAAACTCAGAATCCTCCCCGCCACCGCCTCCCAATCCAGATGTCGCATTTGCGCCTTGGTGAAAACGGTCCGGAGGACGCATCCCGGCTGGCCCAATGGAGGGCAATCCACATCCAGCGTGAGATGGCACCAACTCAGACGGATTGCCTCGTTCGCTTCGTCGTCGCAGTATAGGGTAACCGGTAGGCCACGACCCGCTGCGGCCCGCACACTTGTCGCCAGCGGCGTGAGATGAAATGGTCCGACGCTTTGCCAAGCCCACAGAGTCCACATGGAAAAAGACCTACCGGAAATTCTTCATTTACCCTGAGGCGAAGAGAGGAGTTGCTCCCGGACTGCGCCCACAAGCTACCCCGCTGGGACGCGTTGACAAAGCATTTTCTCGAATCCCACCGGCACGCCATCGATCACCACCACTATCATTTTCGTAGCCTCACGAAATTGGGCCAAGATCTGGGAAGAAGACTTCACCCCGCAAGTCACCCCGGAAATAGCCGGGGAATCAGGTTCCTTTAATCAAGGATTCCTGCCTTGGCTAACAAAGGCATTTTGTCATCATCACTCCATGAAACAGCGCTTCCCCGATCCACGCGATGTCGCCGCTAGAAATGCACTCGCAGCCAGGCCGCCCGCCCCGCTTGAGCGCGTGCTGGAACAAGCTGCGGCTTCTCGCAAATTCATCGCCGAATGGCGGGCGAAAGGATTGCCAGATCTGCCCAATACTCTGCGTCCTCCTTCCATTCGATGAACTGCAGCAACTGGCTTGGCAAACTCGCCAATCTCAACGCGGCCCGCACTGAGGCACGCGGCATCGCGCCATACAAGCCGCTGATGCTGCTCACGGTCATCGACCTGATCGAATCTGGCGACGTTCCGGATGGCTGGATAAAATTCGACGTCCGTCTCGTTTCCCGCTTCCGCGATTACTGGGAACTGGTCCTCGAACGCCAACGCAATCAACCGGACATTCCCATGCCCTTCCACGCGCTCGGCGGTGCCAGGGACCGGGTCTGGCAAACCTTCAGCGCTTCCGGCGAACCCTCTGAAGCCAAGGCCACCACACGCCTCTGTCACCTCGATCCTGATCTCTTCGCCTGCCTTCAGGATGCCGACTTCCGCCACAAGGCCCGGGAAACCCTCGTCTCCATCTATTTCACACCCCGCGAACAGGTCATGCTCTGCGCCCGCCTGGGCCTGCCGGTTCCCGATACCGCAGCCATTGAGGCGATGAAGCTGGACGCCGATGAGTTCAAGGCACGCCAGAAGAAGGGCCGAGACAGCCGCTTCAAGAGCGATGTGCTCGGCGGCTACTACTTCACCTGCGCCCTCACCGGCTACCGCCTCGACACGGAAGCCTCCTCTATCGTCCAGGCCGCCCACATCCATCAGCACGCCAAAAGCGGCAACGACGATCCTCGCAATGGACTCGCCCTAACACCCGACGCCCACTGGATGTTCGACGCCGGACTGTGGACCGTCATTCCCAAGGGCGATGACCTACTGATTCACGTCGCAATCGGTCGATTCTCCGAATCCTCACCCCACGGGCGCTTGCTTTCGCGGTTCCACGAGCAACCGCTCCACTTCCACGCCCATAGCCGTCTCCGTCCAGATCACGCCCATTTCGCCTGGCACGCGCGGCATCACAGGCATTGACCTCGCCAAGCGGGGCAATCATCTTACTGCCATGTCAATCCTCGTCTGGATCGTCCTCTTGTTCGCATTGTTTCTCCCCGTCACGGCCGCACCCAAGCCGCTTCAGTCCTTTAAGAATTGCACCCTCGTTAGAACCCCGTGGGCGGATGGTGACAGCTTTCTTGTCAAGACACCTGACCAAAAAGAATTTACTGTCCGGCTCTACGGCGCCGATTGCGTGGAGTTGCACGTCAGCACCGACTCAGACAAAAGACGACAGCGCGACCAGCGTAGACACTTCGGGATTACCAACGTGAAAGGAGATGCAGCCAACTCTGTCGAACTTGCCACAAGTTTCGGGAAAAAAGCTTCTGAATTTACCATTCAAGAGCTGAAAGCACCCTTCACGATTCACACACGGATGTCCCGAGCGCTCGGCGATGGAAGACATGAACGATTCTACGCCTTCGTTGAAACTGCGAACGGTAAAGACCTCTCCACAGAACTTGTCAGCAACGGTCTCGCTCGCGCTCGAGGAGCAGCCACTGATGGCCCCGGTGGGCGAAGTTCAGCACGATACAAGGAAAACCTTTCTGATCTCGAGCTACAAGCTGCAAAACGAGGGCATGGCATCTGGAAATACACCAACTGGGACAGTCTTCCAGATGAACGCGATGATCAAAGAAAAGAAGAGGAGGAGGATCAAATTGCGGTGAAAGACATACTCCCAAAAGACTTCCACCTTAATCCTAACACTGCAAGCCGCGACGATTTGGATCGCCTTCCTGGCATTGGTCCGACTCTAGCTGATCGAATTCTGGAAACCCGTGAAGACACAACCTTCGAAGAGCCAAAAGATCTATTGCGCGTTCCAAGCATAAAGCAAAAGACCCTCGATAAGTTCCTTCGTTATTTGGATTTCAAAGTTCCATAGTTCCCAATGCGGAAGATAAGCCTGTAGAGTATAGAGCAGAGGCGGATTGATAGATATTGCGCGGATTTGCACCTTTTGGCTCATCCGAATGAGGATACCCATTCACCAAGCACCAGCATCTCCGGTCCTTCGTGGGGCTCGACGGTGATTGGGTCATAGTTCGGGTTCAGCGGGAGAAGTTCGATGCGCTCGTGATTCCAACCGTCTTCAGAGACGTTCTTGACCGAGTGATATTTTTTGACGGTGAAGCGGCCACCATTTTCCAGACCGCCGCGGGAGTTGAACTGGACGAGGACGATACGCCCTTCCCTCGAACCCTGCGGACAGCGGCGGAACAGACACCAGGAGCCGTCCTTGATCTTCGGCTCCATAGAGTGGCCGCGAACGCGGGCGATGAACATGCCGGGTTTAATCGCAGTTCCGGTGGCCTCGGCCCAGCCGATTTCCTCGGGAGCGGTTTCCGGTCCCCACAGGCCGGCGGCGGCTTCGAGGCTGTAGACGGGGACGAGGCGGGTGTATTGGTCTTTGGCGGCGGGAGCCTCGGTGAAGCCCGGGAGGTCGCGGTTTTCGCGCTCCTCGGTTTCCTCGATGTGGGGGTTCGTGTCCACGACTCGCAAGGGGGTGGCGACGGCGACGGGTTCGACGGACCAGCCGGTGTCGGACTGGGTGAAGGCGACCTGGTAATTGGTGCCGGGGGCCCCGGCGTTCTCGCCGAACCAGCCGCGAAGGAGCGGGAGGATCTGGTTTTCCTCGCTGCCGAGCGGTGAGGCGACGTTGCAGGCGATCTTGACGAACTTGAACACCCACTGGCTGCCATCGGGAAGGGTAGCGGTCGTCGGGCCGATGGGGCGGCCGGGCAATTCCTCGACGGTGGGGAGCCGCAAGATGGGTTTGCCGCCGGAATGGCTGACCTTGGCGACGAAGCGGCCCGCAGTGAGTTCGGCGGCTTTCTCGATGCGGGTTTTCGCATAGTGGGCGAGACGGTAGTCCACCAGCTCGGCGGTCATGGATTCGAAGTCGGGCCGGAGGTTTTCCGGGCACTGGAAGGCGGCGATGAAACGATCGCCGTCGCGTTTGAACCAATGCCGCCCGGCCTGCTCGTCCATCCAGCGGGACAGCGGCCATTCGAGCCACCATGCGGCCCATGCTTGGATCGGTGCCTTGGCGGGATCGGGAAACTGCTGGGTGGGCGGCAGGTCGTGGCGGAGCGTCGGGTGGGAAAGGAGGAACTCGCGGCAGGCGGCGGCGAGTTTTTCGATTTCCATTCCGTCCCACAGCGCGTCGCGATCCAGCAGCACGCGGAGGACGACCATCTTGTAGGACTTGTTGAGGTTGGTGGCCTCCAGCATCGCGAGCCATGATTCGAAGGAGGCGAATACCAACCGCTCGTCGGCGGTTAGATCGTCGTCCTGTTCGGAGATAAAGCCGAACCATGAGCCGAAGCGGGCGGCCAGGGTGCGGGGCAGGTAGCCGTGGTGGAACAGCTCGCTGGGCGAAGGTCTGCGGCCGAGCTCGTCGCACATGCTGCGGTAGGCTTCGACGACGGCCGTTTGCGGCACGGGCAGGAGCCGCAGCATCAGTTCCTTGGCCTCGACTTCGAGGTCGAGTAGGCAGCCTTCGGGCAGATCCGGAGTACCGCCTTTGAGGAATTTCTTCAGGTCCGTCCACGTTGCAGACTTGTTGCCGAGCGATAGCAGGTGGGTGAGGCGGCTGGCGAAGACGCGGTGATTGCCGACGAAGTCGATGACTTTCAGCCGCAGCTTGTTTTCCGCAGCGCGGAGACCCCGGCCGAGCTGTTGGAGGAAGATGACTTTGGATTCGGTGGGGCGCAGCATGACCACACGGTCCACATCCGGGACGTCGAGGCCTTCGTTGAAGAGATCGACCACGCAGAGGGCCTGGAGTTTGCCATCGATGAAATCCGTTAGGCTGTCGCTGCGCGAATCGCCGCCGGAGCCGGAGAACACGACGGCGGCGCTAACTTTTCGGCGGCGGAGCCAGTTGCGGGTGTAGAGCGCGTGACGGCGGGAGCAGCAGAAGACGAGCGTGCGAGCCTCGGGATCGGCCTGCCATGCGGTCCACAGGCGTTCCATTCTCTCGCTGTTTTCAAGTTTCTCCTCCAGCGCGGTGGGATCGAAGCGGCCGTTGCGCCAAGGGATCTGCTCGAAGTCAACATCGTCCTTGAGCCCCAGATAGTGGAAGGGAACGAGCGAGCCTTCCGCGATGCCGTCGCCAACGGTGGCCTGCCATGCCAGCACGTCATCGAAGAGCGAGGCCACGTCCACGCCATCGGTGCGCTCCGGAGTGGCGGTTAGACCGAGGGTGAAGGTGGAATTCAGATGAGCCATGACCCGCCGGTAGCTGGGTGCTTGGGCGTGGTGAACTTCGTCGATAACGACGTAGTCGAAGTGCTGGCGATCCAGTTCGGCGAGGCCTTCGGGGCGTGTGAGTTTCTGGACCGAGGCGATGACGAGATCGCCGCTCATGTCGTTGTTCGCGCCGAGATACCAGGTGACGCGGGTTTCCTCCCACTCCGACTGCATTGCGGTGCGGACGGTGGCCTCGGCTTGGATCAGGATTTCGGCGCGGTGGGCGATGATCAGAACTCGGGGTTGCCGATTGAGTAACTTTCCGGCTGCCAGAACGTCGAAAGCGGCGAGCCAGGTTTTTCCTAGACCGGTGGCGACGGCAACGAGGGCGCGGCGGTATGCATCAGCCCGGATTCTATCGAGTGACACCAAGGCCCCGCTTTGCCACGGACGCGGCAGGTAGAGAATCGCAGGTAGATCGACGGATTCCGGCGGGATAAACTTCCGGTGCGCTTCCTTGGCATGCAGGGCATAACTGGAAACAAGCGCGTCATCGAGCGGAGTGGCCTGATGCCAGAGATCGGTGAAAGCGTGGGCCAGCGCCAGATCGATGGGCTCGGAGCCGGTGGTCTGGCCGATCAGGTTCCACTCGACTCCGGTTTCAAGGGCTGCTTTGGATAGATTACTGCTTCCAACCACGACAAGCCCGCCGGAGGAATCGACGATGCGCCATGCTTTGGGGTGGAATGAATCAGGCTTTGATGGGAGTTTCGAGATTTCCGCCAGACGGACTTCGAGTGGGCTGTTTTCCACGATTTCATCGGCCAGCGACATCCAACCTAGCAGACGCCGAAGGGCTTCTGCAGATGTAATGTAGAGATAATCGCCGACAAGAATCCGGATTCTCGCGCCAGCTCGTAGCGCTGAGAAAATGGATAACTGGATGAGATCGAGACCGGACGGCTGGATGAACGATGCAAGCAGATCCACCTCGACGGCGGAGGAAACGCGCTGACCGATGCTCCTCCATAATGGCGAGTGGGGCTGGCCAGCCGCGAGTGTTAGGGATTGATGTCTGCCGGAAGTCGATGACTTGCTGGCCAGATAGTTTCCTTTGTCCGGAATGACATGGCGCACGCCGCCGCGTGGATCGGACATGTCGCCCAGATAACGCGGAATCACATGGATGTGGACGTGCGGCACGGTCTGCCCGGCCGCTCCGCCTGAGTTGAATCCTACATTATAGCCATCGGGTTTCGGGGAAAGTTGGATGTCTAGCAGACTCTTGGACTCCTTGACCAATGACATCAGTGCGGCCTGTTCGGCATCGGTCGCGTCAAACCATGTTTCGACGATCCGGCGCGTGGTGACCAGGACATGTCCAGGAGAGACCGGGAAACCATCGAAGATTGCGAAAGCCAGGTCGTTCGAGCAAAGCCAATCACTCGCCGGCACGGCGAGGAATGGCGACTCAAATTGGCTCATATCGGCATCAGACAAAATCGACGTTAGATGAGCAACGAAATTGAGGCGTCGGAATGAATAGCCGACGTTGGCTTTTTCCTGCGGCGTTTCTTCGGCGCGTGGCCTTTGAGTGTGTCCACCTTGCGGAAACGGGACGCGTTCCACGGAATTTGTTGGTTGTGCCGAAAGACCCGCAGGCCGGTGATGAGCAGCCCCACGTTGCCTGCGCCTTGCGGGCAGACCGACCCCACATGATAGACCACATCCCTGCGCAGCGGGCCGTCGGGGAATGAGAATGCGCTCAACGGCGAACCGGTGGGATCATATATCGGAGCGGACATGTCGGTGTTGATGGCGACGACACGGCCGCCGGGGCTGAAGTTTTCCATGGCTGGGAGATCATTCAAAGTTTCGGATGTCGGTGTTTCCGTCAGTGGTGCATGACGTATGGCGTTGCTGCTGGTTTTGAGAGGCTATCCATGTGCAACGCGATGGAGAATCCCGGATGCGACGCTGCGATCCTGAAATCCCGCAGCCAGGCCCCGGCGCGGCGTTCGAGCGTGGGACGGTCCCGGCGGAATCGCGGGCTTTGCGGCGGGCGGGAGGCGATGTCGGTCATGGTGTTGAAGGCTGCATAGGCGTTTTCGCCCAGTTCCTGGAAGTAGCCGGAAAGGCGGCTTTCCAGATCCGCGTCGAGTTTCGCCTGCTCGTCGCATTCCCAAGGTTTGGGGTTTTCCGGCAAATCCGGCCAAGCGGTGACATGGCGGACCAGTGTCCTAGCCTCATCGTGACTGATGCCAACGGCCCGGACGTCGGCGAGCGTTTTGCTGAATTCCTCGCGGAGGGCGGACATCCCGGCGAAAGGATGGGCGACCTTCAGCGAGTGGATGCCCTGCCGGGTGTGTGCCACGGTCAGCGTCGCAGCCTCCTGCTCAAAGATCACGCCGTTGGAACACTGCTCACGCAGGAA
>CANBTO010000240.1 GCA_947372405.1 Verrucomicrobiaceae bacterium | reverse complement strand
CTTGTTCATCCACCTGCAAGCTGCGGGCGGCGTCCGGCATTCCGTTCCATTCGGCAACCATAATGTCGGTGATTTTCACGGGCGAGTCTTCGGTCTGGACGACGAAACCGAAACCACTGCCCATTTTGGCAACGCTGGCGGGATCGCGTGGGCCGGATACGATTTCACTCCACTGGGTGACGAACTCGTCGTTGACGAAAAATGAAATTTCGCCAGTTAGGCGGTTGCTGCGGATTTCCATCGTCGCCTTTCCACTATCGCCCAAGCGCAGGGCGCTGCCACTGATTTGGACACGCTCCACGCTCGGAACGCCCTCCTCGCTGACGAAAGTGCGGAAGAGCATCAGGTGGGATGAGAAAATTTGGAGGATGTAACTGTTACCAAACAACAGTGGCAGAATCGCGGAATCGCCGGGCGAGAACCCACCCGCAAAGCCACGCCTGACAGGATTGAGCTTATCTTCGCCATCCGGTGGTTTCGGTTTGGCGAAATCCGAGTGAAAGCCGATGGCGAGGGAGAGCCGATTTTTCCATGACATATCGAACCGCAGGATGGCGCGGTCCGGGATGGAGTTTTCCCGTATTAGGGCGGTGCCAGTGAACTTACCGGGCCAATACCAAGCGGAGCCGGAAAATACCCAGCGACCGGGCTGGTCTTGCGCCGGCTTGTCTTTCTCATTGCCCTTGCCCACGGCAGCGGGCGCATCCGACGGCAGCCCGGCGGGAAACGCGGAGGTGGTCATTTTCCATTCATCGGCGGTGAAGGGACCATGATAATTGAGCCTGCCACCCAAGGGGCTGGGCGCGAGCATCGTCACCTGATCGCGGGGAATCCGCAGGAGACCGGCATAGGCCGTTTCCAACATCATCGCCGTCACATCCAGCGAGATGATTTTACCAGGGATGCGGTCACCATTGACGAGCGCGACGTTGGACAATGAGGTCAGAGACTTCACGGGTCGCCCGCCATGGAGGATGATGTGGCGGACTTGGGAGATATTGAAATCGACCGGGGCGGAAACATCATCGCGCAGCCAGACCGCCTTGGGTCCGTCCTTGAGTCCTTGGAAGGTGCCGTGGAGTTGGTCGCCGTTGACGAAGCGCAACAGGTCGGGCGCTTCGGCGGCGGTTGAAGCCATCGCAGCGGCAAGCCATGGGATGAGGATAACGCGGGTCATTTTTCGTAAATGGGTAGGAAACGGTAATTCAGAGCGAGTGAGAGCAAGGCCCCCGCCGTATTGAACGACTGGCCTTGGTTTCCGGGAAAGGATCCATCCGGCGTTTGCAGCACGGCGAGGTAGCGGATGTTGCGGGCGTTCCAATCCCGCCACGTCGCCTCATCCGCGTGGAACAGGGCTTGGGACATGTAGTATTCGTAATAATACGGATAGTAGCGATCGCGGAAATCGAGGTTCTTTTTCAGAAATGCCAGACTCGCCTGATAGCCCTTCGAGTCCGTCTCCTTGGCGAGGGATAGACACAACGAGCCGATCGCTGTCAGCGTGGGTTTCCCGCCGGAGGCCGAGGTGTAGCCGTAGTCCCCCTCGTGTCCGCGGTTGGACGCGAGGTAGGCTAGCCCCTTGTTGATCGCTTCGTCCGGTACCGCAATACCCGCATTCCTAACAGCAAACAGCGTCACCATCTGGCTACCGGTCACGGTGGTGTCCGCGTCCCGGCTTTCCGGGGTGTAGCGCCAAGCCCCGAAGCGGTTTCTTTTTTGTGAACTCACAATCAGCTCGACGGCCAGCTTGAGGGCCGGGGCGATCTTCGGGTTGTCCACCACCCCGTAAGACTCCGCGAGTGCCTTCGTGGCGAAGGCGTGGTTGTACATGCTGGAGCCAATGTAGCCGTTTTTCTCGTTCTGTTGGGAAAGGATGTAGTCGATCCCGCGATGGATGACTTTCGCGTACGGGCCGTTGTTAGGATCCTCGCCGTGGGCGAGAAACGAGGCGACGCACAAACCGACCACGCCGGGTTCCGAGCCGACACCGTCACTCCATGAGCCTTTTTCGGTCTGTGTTTTCGCGAGGTATTGCAGGCCGCGCGTGTAGATCAACTCGGCTTGTGCCGGAATGGAATCGTCCGGGCGAGTCGGCAGATCCTGCGCGCAGGCGAGCGGGGAAACCCCGAAGACCGCGAGCGCAAGACCCACGGATAATATAACAGAAATGCGGTGCAAGATGGCCTTTTTCATTTCACTTTTTTCTCCGCGCCCCGGTTGTAGGCATCGAGGGCTTTCTTGAATTCCTCCGGCAGCGCGTGGCCGGTGTTGCCGCTGGCTTTCGGTACGCGGCGGGCTTCGCTTTTGCCGCCGGTCTCCCCAGCCAGAGCGCCGTTGGCGGCATCTGATAGACCGTTCATGCCGTTGCTGCCCTTGTCGCTGGGCTTGTCGCCCTTGCCCTTGCCCGGCTTTTCGCCATCTGGTTTTTCGCCCGCCATGCGTTCCAGCATGTCCATCATGGCACCGCCCGCCTTGCCGCCGCCGCCTTGTTTTTGCTTCTCTTTGGCGGCATCGAGGACTTTCTCGATGACCTCGGTTTCCGCCGCCAGCGTGACGCCCCCGGTCTCAGCCGTCGTCAGCTTATCGGTGGTCTCATCCATGATTTGTTTCACTTTACCTAACATCTCGATGACCTGTGGTGCGGTTTGTTCGATGATGAGCTGTTGGACGTCCGCCGCGAGTTCGTCCTGACGGTCGGCAACCTTGCCAGCTCCAGCCTGATGGGTGGCCTTCACGGCTTCCGGCGAGGTTTCCTCCGCGCAGGCAAGCCACGGCAGCAGTATGGAAAAGGCGGCAGTTAGAATGAGTTTCATGGTTTGTTAGTTTCTTCCGGGGGCTTGCCAATGCTGCGGCGAAGTTGTTCGAGCGAGCGGGTCTGGCCTCTCAGATCTTGTTCCTGCTGGACCAATTTCATCACCCGCAGCATGAACTCGAAGTCTTCATCCTCGGGACTGGGGGCCGCACCATCGCCGCCACCGCCGCCGCCCGCAGCGTCCTTTTCGCCTTCGAGTTTCTTGGCCCAGGCGGTGAGCATGTCCGCCCATTTTTTGGAATTCTCGGTGGCGAGGTAGGAATGATTCTTACCTAACAGACTACGAATTTCCTCCAGCCCGATGTCGATCTGAGAGGCTTTCATTTCATCGAGAATTTGTTTGAAGGAATCCGTCTTGGTGCGGGCGAAATAACTCCCGAGATCTTCCTGGAGCCAGCGCACGTCGGAGGCGGTGTTCGCCTGTTGGGCGGTCGCCTCGCGCAGTCGGCGCTGGTCGGAGGGATCGAGCTTCGCGTTCTTGGTGCCGAGGATGCGCTCGAAGGCTTCGGTCAGGGAACTGGCGATACCGCTCTGCTCGCCAGCCGCTTTTTTCAGGCGGTTAACAAAGGTGCCTGCCTCAAACTGCTTGTTCGCCTCGTTCGCCTTGGCGATCGCTTTCTGCATTTTATCGACGGCCTTTTTCTGTTCCTCTGCGGCTTGGGCCACGTCTTTGCCAGTCTGCTCCGGGGTGTTCGACTGCTCGTGGGAATCACCGAGTTTTTCCTGCACCTTGGGAATATCCTGTTGGGAAAGTTCCTGCATCGACTTGAGGGCTTCCGCCATTTTCTTGAGCGTGTCCTTGGCGATGTCGCCATTGCGTGCGGCATCTTTCATCAGGCTTTCCATATGATCGGTGAGCTCTTGCATCCGGCGCTTGGTTTCCGCCTCGGCTTGATCCTGAGCTTCCAACCGCTTGGTGTTTTGCTCTTTCTGAAGCTCCTCGCCACCGAGGCGTTCGAGGCGGTGATTTTCGTCAAGGAGCTCTTGTTCGCGGCGGGCGAGATCTTCGAGTTCAGCGATGGTGCGATCAAATTTCGCCTTCAACATCTGGGCGTGTTCGTCGCGGGTCAGAACGTAGATAACTACCGGCTCGGAATACACCCGGCCCCGATTCGGGAAATAATCCTCGGAGTAGCCGCGCAGGGTGATTTTTTGGGGCGTGATGCCAAATGCCGCAGGTGAAAATGAGCTGCCTTTAATAATCCGGCGTTCCTCGGACGCGCCGTCAGCGACTTTCATTTCCCCCTTGGCTGGGGCCTCGCCGGACGGGCGACTGGACTGGCCGGACCATTCCAAGCCAGTGACTTTCACGCCAAAATCGTCCTCCGCCAGCACCTCTAAATCCAACGTTTCTTCGGGCAGCATGACTTTCTGGCGCTCGATTCCCTGCAAATAACAGGTCGGTGGTGCGTCCCTCAAGGCATCGACCCGCAGACGAAATCCCGACTCGCCGACGAGGCCCAGTTGGTCGGTCCAGGCGAAGGGAATCTCGAAGGGGATCGCGCTGATCTCCATGACTGGTGTCCGTGCGATGATGCCGGAAATTTCCAGTGCGCCCTGCATCGGCGCGTATGGCACGGCGGCGTCCTTCGGCTGCTCGATCACCTGCGCTCGCGTCGGCCCGTAGGTGGCGGTGGCGAGCGGACGGTTCGTTGTTAGGTCGATGCGGAGCTTGCTACCCTCGACGGCGCTGACGACGCCGCTGTTCAGGTCCACCGTTTTTTCCGGGATGGCCAAGTAGGCGGGCGGAGTGATCACCGCCACCACGGATTCCATGGCAGGGCGCGGGACCGGTTCGACACGGACTTCATGCACGAGATCACCCACGCGGAAAGCGATAACGCCGGGATCCTGCTGGCCGGGGAATGTGAAATGGTAGCTGCCATTTTCCAGCGTCGTTTCCACAGCGGGTTGTAAGCCATAGCGCCCGGTAGCCTCCACCGGGCGTTCATCGGAATCATGAGCGAGCCGCAAGGTGATTTCAAACGCCTCACCGAACGCCACCGCCCGATAGACCGGTGGATTTTCCAAGCGCGTGAAGGTGTAGCGCTCGGTGTTAGAAAGCGGCATCAGCCAGCGTTGCAGCGCATTGAATCCAGCCCGAGGCGTGACCAGAAACGCAGTTGCGGAAATGATCGCCAAGGCAAGCGCCGCGAGCGTCCAGCGCCGATGCCGTTGGGGCGGGAGTGCCTCGTCGAGCTTGCGTTTCCCGGTCTCGATGGCGACCGCCGCCATCGCCGCCTCCCGCAAGCGCGGGGAAAGCGTGTCGGCATTTCCCACCTGATCTTGCAGCTCGATCACGCCTAACAAACGATCACCCAGCCCCGGATAACGCCGGGCGATCAGCCGGGCGAGTTGGGTTTCCCGGCGCTGCCGCCAGACCCAACGGTGCAGCCAATACGGCGCGAAGATGGCGAACAGGGAAATGCCCGCGACAAGGATAAGCAGCCGCACCCAGCCCGGTGTTTGCCAAATCCGATCCAGCCCGTAAACCAGCAGGAAAGACACTAGCAATCCGATCATCCCGGCGGCGATCGCTTCCATGATTTTCACCCGCCAGAGATGCCGCCGGAAATCATCCAACTGAAGCCTGAGGGCTTCTGGGATTGCGGTTTTCACGTCGGGTGGAGTGCTTGGAGAAGTCATGGGAAAAATGACCGGCATCCCGGTCCGGCAACGAATGACGAAAGCTCCCAAATCGTTACGGGGAATTCCAGCGCATTCTCATCGAGTTTAACGGTCGCCACAAGCCACTTTGTTCCGACATCGTTCCAAGCCTTTGGATTTCTCCCAAGTTCGTCGCGTGGCAACGGGGCAGTCCCGCCAAACCGACCGCGAAAACCGCCGATCCCGTGAAACAAAGTTTCCACATCACTGCGCCGTGAAACCCTGCGGCCTCACCAGCCGAGAATGCTGCTAGCCGCAGCCCGCAGGGCGGTTTCTAAGATGGCGGCCTCGGCATGGGATATGGGGATTGCCACTTTTCGCAGGGATTTGTCCGCCGCAGCTTGGCGCGAGATGGAAACCAAGTAAGGCGCACGCTCTGGATCGTCGCGGCGGATGAGTTCAAAGGCGCTGCTGGCTTTTTCGGATTGGTGAAAAAGCTTGGCGTGAGGGGTGCGGCCTTGGACCACGGCGAGCGCGGCTCCAATATCGGAGAGCCCCCATTTCATCGTGATTTTCTGCTCCCAATCGAACTGCTTCTCGCCGGATTGCGCGGCGGCATCGACGAATACGACGGCTTTGGCGCGGTTCAGGCCGAAGCGCACGACGCCGCCGCTACCACGGGAATTCGGCTTATAGATAGCGTAGTCCGGGTTGCGCTCGAAGGTGAGGTTTTCGCTACGGGTGGTTGCTTGAGGGGCGGATTCGAGGAGCTTATCGTTCATGGCATTGTTTGGTTAGCGATAAGCATTTGAACACTTATTTGAAAAACCGCAAGCAAAAAGATGGTCAAGCGAACACTTTTATTTTGAGGTAATTTTTGCCGCTTGCGCCGCCTTGCAGATGCCAGTTCACCAACATTTGGGACTCCGCGCCAATCATGTGGATGATCGCAAAAAGAAGATCTGTCCGGTTGTCACGTTGGCACCGTATCGCCGCATGTATTCACCATCCCACTCTTCGATGATAAAGGTTCCGGCGGGGCTCTCGATTTCGCGGATGTTCGTTTCCTCATTCCCGGCACTCCAATTCGCGGGATCATCCCATGCCTTGAAATTTCCGGAATTCTTCCATTTCCCGCGTGCTGGCAATTGCATGAAGGATTCGATCTGATCCGGGCGGACCTTGAATGTAAGGCACGCAGAGAAATCTCCTTGGAAATCTTTGAATCCGATCATGCCCCGTATGCCGGAAACGTTGTCAGGAACGCTGAAGCCCGATTCTTTGAAAACATCGCGCAAATGGACTTCAATCGGTTGACCTTTGTACCACGCGTCATAGCTTACCGCATAAGCCAGATAAAGAACGAAAGCGATCAGTATCGCCAAGCATCCCCCAACGCGTCTTTTTCTTTGGCTCCTACATCTATAAAATTGATTCTGGAGTGGTCTTTGAAAAATGCAATCTCACAGCAAGGACACTCCCCCGACCATACAAGCCCGCCCTCCGCGTGAAAATCGGAAATCCACAGTCAAACCGAATTTCACCCCAGTCCCCATGGGTTCTTGATTACGCCGCCTGTCGTCCCCACTCTCCGCCCATGTCCGAGCCTGCAATGACCCCGATGATGGCCCAATATCAGGCCATGCGGAAATCCCTGCCTGCCGACGTCATTCTTTTTTACCGCCTTGGCGACTTCTACGAGATGTTTTTCGAGGATGCCAAAACCGCCGCGCCCATCCTCAACGTCGCCCTAACAAAGCGTGGCGGCACCCCCATGTGCGGCGTCCCCTATCATGCCGCGCAGGGCTACATCGCCCGCTTGCTCAAGGCGGGAAAACGCGTCGCCATCGCCGAACAAACCTCCGAGCCGGTGGCGGGAAAACTCGTCTCGCGCGAAATCGCCCGCATTCTAACACCCGGCTCTATCGACGACCTCACCCTGCTCGATGACCAACGCCCGAACTACCTCGCCGCCGTTTTCCGCCACGGGAAAAACCTCGGTCTCGCCTGCATCGACCACACCACAGGCGAGTTCACCATCGCCGAGTATGCCAACAACAGCCTGCT
>CANBTO010000239.1 GCA_947372405.1 Verrucomicrobiaceae bacterium | reverse complement strand
CTTTTCGAAAAGAGCAACGAGGTGCTGGGAGCGTTTTCCAGCCACCTTGGCGGCAGCGTTCCGATCATCGGCGTGGGTGGGATTTCCTCACTCGATGACGCCCGCGAGAAAATCCGCTGCGGCGCGGTCCTGGTTCAGATCTACACTTCGTTCATCTATCAGGGGCCGCGGTTGGTCGGAGAGCTTGCCCGCGGTCTGGAGTGATACGGCATGGGAATGTGACCAGGGAAAGCCTCGACGCCCCGGCACTTCCCCGCTGGAATGGAAACAACAACGCATGAGCAGCCACGACACCGCTACCCGCCTGGAATCCGCCGTTTGTTCCGTAGTGCGCGGACAGCCCGAAGTGGTTAGAAAAGTGCTGGCCTGCATGGTGGCGGGCGGCCATGTTTTGTTAGAGGATTTTCCCGGCACCGGGAAAACCACGCTTGCCAAGGCCATCGCGAGGTCCGTCAGCGGAGCGGTCTTCAAGCGCGTCCAGTTCACGCCGGACTTGCTCCCATCGGACATTCTCGGCGTATCGGTTTTCGATCCACGCACCCAGGAGTTCAAGTTCCACCCGGGACCGGTTTTCACCGACATTCTGTTAGCGGATGAAATCAACCGCGCCTCGCCTCGGACACAGAGCGCCTTGCTGGAATCCATGGGCGAGCATCAGGCCACCATCGAGGGCCGCCAGCACGATCTTGACGGACTGTTCTTCGTCATCGCCACCCAGAACCCGGTGGAGTTTCGCGGCACCTATCCGCTGCCGGAGGCCCAGATGGACCGATTCGCCATGCAATGTTCGCTGGGCTACGTCGGTGCCGCCGAGGAGGTCGCGATTCTTGCCGATCAGGCGGAGACGCATCCCGTGGACAAGCTCGCAGCGGTTGCCGGGCGCGACGAGGTGCTGGAGTTGATGGCCGCCGCCCGCCGGGTGCGATTCAGCGAGGAGCTGCGCCATTACGTGGTCGCACTGGTCGGAGCCACCCGCGGCCATCCGAAAATCCAGCTTGCGGCCAGCCCGCGGGCATCGCTCGCGCTGATGAAGGTATCCCAGGCGATGGCGCTCTTCGAGGGTAAGGATTTCGTTTCACCGGAGTTGATCCAGTCCATCGCGGCGGACGTCATCGCCCACCGGATGGTGCTCGCGCCTGAGGCGAAATACTCCGGTTCCAGCGCGAGGCAGATCGTCGCCGATCTGATTGAAAGCACTCCGGTTCCGGTATAGACTTCAAGTCCATGCAAGCGGACGCCTCAATCCCGCCTGAGCCCGCCATGACCGGGCGGAGCGTGAAATTCGATCGCTGGCTTTATCGGGCCTATTTCCGCGGCCAAGGCGTCCACCATTTTTTCCTGCGTCGGTTGAGGCCTGCCGGAATCGCCCTTGGCATGGTTTTCGTTCTAGCGGCTTGTCTTGGCGTCGGCCACGAGCGCCAGTCGATCTATCAGCTTTTTTCGCTCTGTCTTGCGATGCTGCTGATGGGGCTGCCGTTTGCGATGTTCCGCCGCGCGCGTCTGGAGGCCTGGCGCGAGGTGCCGCGCTACGCCACGGCCGGGGACAAACTGCGCTACGCCGTGCGTGTGCGTTCCAACGGCAGGCGCCGCTTGATGCGTGCGTGGCTCGTCGAGACTCCGCCGGATCCACGCCCTGATGCGGAGGAGTTCGCCAACCTGAGGGAACCGGGAGAGGAGGAGCGCAACGGTTTCGACCGCCGCTTCGCCTACTTCCGCTGGCGTTGGATTCTTTACCGCAAGCGGCTGTTTTCCGACGGCGTGTCTCCGGAGGAGCTCCTCCTCAAGCCCGGCGAGTTTACTCGCGTCTTCATCGAGATCACCCCGATGCGACGCGGCGTGATCCGCATGCAGGACCTTCGGGTGATGCTGCCGGATCCATTCGGACTTTTTCAGAATTGTGCGAAGGTGAAAGCCGCTGCATCCACCGTGATGGTATTGCCAAGGCGCTTTCCGCTTCCTCCCATCGAACTTCCCGGTGGAGCGGCCTTCAAGATCAGCGGCGAGACCACCACCAACGCCATCGGAAACTCGGGCGAATTCGTCGGCCTGCGCGACTACCGCCCGGGCGATCCGTTGCGCCAGATCCACTGGAAAAGCTGGGCCCGCACCGGGCGTCCGATCGTCAAGGAGCAGGAGGACACTTTCTATCCGCGTTACGGCCTGGTGGTGGACACCTGTTCCACCGACCGGAGCGACGAGCGCTTTGAAGAGGTGGTTTCCGTGGCGGCCTCGTTCGCGTCCTCCATCGACACCAGTGAATCCCTGCTCGACCTGATGTTCATCAAAAACGAGGCGCATATCGTCACCGCCGGCCGAGGCTTGGAACGCGCCGAAAAATTGTTAGAAGTGCTGGCGGGTGTTTCTCCCGAAAGAAACTGCGATTTCACAGCCCTCGCGCGGCTTGTTCTGCGTCACCGTGACGACCTGACATCCTGCCTTGTCATTCTGAACGGCTGGGACGATTCGCGGGCCGCGTTTCTCCGCCAGCTTGAAGAGGGCGGCGTCGTCTGCGCGCCTATCGTCATCGGCTGCGGACCGCGCCCGTCGGGAGTGCCCGGCCACTGGCTGGAGTCCGGCCACATCGCGCGGGATCTCAAGCGGCTTCCCCCACGTCTTTCTTCCGAAAACTGAAACCCTAGAAAACCATCGAAACCGTCCGCCAACCTCCGCGTTTTCTGTTAGGTGCATCGCTCCTTTTCTGGGGATTGATGACGGACAGGCTGTGGATCGGCCTGGTGCTGGCCCTGCTCCTGGAGGTCCGCCACTGGACGGTCCTGCGCTGGGATTTCGACGACGACGCCTGCGGCCGCGTATGGCAGTTCACCTCCATTTCCATCGCGGTTGCCGCAGTGCTGATCTGGCTGGATGGCACCCGCTACACGGCGCTGCCGGTCCTGCTTTCGTGGATGCCGCCGCTGCTGCTGCCCATGCAGTTCATCCAGTCCTACGGCATGAGGGACTGCCTGCCGCTCAGCTCGTTTTCCTATCTCGCAAGACAGCATCGGAACCGCAACCTGAGGCTTGGCCTCACCGAGGAGACCTACCACTTCAATTTCGGGAATCTGCTCTTCGCCGTGTCCATGGTGGCTGCCTCCGTCGGGGAAAAGGCGGACGCATGGTTCTTCCTGCCTGCGGTCGTTGCCCTGACAGGATGGATGCTGGTATCGTCGGGGCGCTGCCGCCTGGCCGTCGTTGTTCCCATGCTGGCTCTGGCCGGCCTGCTGGCCGTGGCGGGGCAGATCGGGCTCGTCCGCGCCTCGGACTGGCTGGGCGGGCGTCTGTATGGCGGCCGCGGGCACTTTGATCCGAACCAGTCCATCACGCTCATCGGCGTCACGGGCGGCGTCGAACAGTCTCCGGACATCGTCTGGCGGCTGCGCGCCAACGGCAAGGACGCGCCGCCGCCCTTGTTGCGCACCGCGAGTTTCAACCTGTTCTCCGGCACGAACTGGTACAACCAGCGGCCTGCCTTTGATTTCAAGGACCTGGACACCGTTCTGATCGAAGACCGGGATTATTATCTTCTGCTGCCCTCCGCCAAGTCCGCGCGGATGGCGGAGCTGCCATCCTTCAGCCTCAGAGGCGCGGCCACGGCGGAAAGCCCGCTGCCCCTCCCCGGCAATGTCTCCGGCCTGAGTGGCTTCGAGTTCGACGGCGTGGAGCGCAACAGCCTCGGAACGGTCCGTGTCTTTCCGAAACAGGGTGTCATTGAAGGCACGGTTTGTTGGAATGGCGGAACCAATCCCGAAACACCACCCATCCTGCACGAGGACCTGCGGATCCCGACCGCCGAGCGGGAAGTCATACGGGACACCGTCGCGAATCTCCACCTCGAACGTGCGACCAACCTGCAAGGCAAGCTTTCCATCCTCCGCGCATGGTTCCAGGAAAACTTCCGCTACACCCGCCAGCTCACCATCGACCATCCGCGGGGCCGCGGCAATCCACTCAGTCCGCTCGGCCGCTTTCTCACCGATGTCCGGGCCGGCCACTGCGAATACTTCGCCAGCGCCGCCGTGCTGATGCTGCGTGAAGCGGGGATTCCCACGAGATACGCCACCGGCTATGCGGTCGTGGAGCGGGACATCAAGCGCGGCGAGCACGTCATTCGCGGCACCCACGGCCATGCCTGGTGCCGCGTCTGGGATGCGGATGCGGGCGTCTGGATCGACTTCGACGCCACTCCCCAGGATTGGTTCGGTGCCAGCATGCCCAAGATGCCCACCCTTCAGTGGCTGGACGACTGGGTGAAGCGCTTTCAAGAGGATTTCCTGATCTGGAGAAACCGACCGGCCAACAGGCTCATCGCGTCCCTCGTCATGATCGCCATCGGATTGGCCCTTGCGGCATTCATCATGAAACGGCTCTGGCGTTCCAAGCGCCGTGTCGAATCAGGCGTCCGCCAAAGCGCCTACAAAGGGCCTGTCATCCGCACACCGCTGCACGCCGTGGAAACCCGGGCGATCAGACTGTTAGGCCCGCGGCCGCCGGGAACGCCCTTCGCCGAATGGCTTGCGCGGCTGCGCGGCAACCTGCCCGATGCCGGACTGCTCGATGAGGCCATCGCGCTTCATCAACGCCTTCGTTTCGATCCCGCACCGGCACCCGCGGCGCTGCGCGAACGCCTCGCCGCGCTTGCCGGGCGCATCGAGTCCGAGCTCAGGCGGAGAGGGTGAAATGAAGGTTTTTGGGTGAGGAAACAGGGCTGGGACATCGTTTTCGTCTCTGGGGATTTCGTTGCCTGCCAAAACGGTTGATTCGGTGTGGGTTGGCGGCGGATTACCCGTCTGTCGCGGGGGTTTGGAAAACGCCAGCCATCCTCCGTGGAACGGTCCGGCGGTGGGAAAACGGGGTGAAATTTCGTCGGTCCACCCGCTCCGATTGGGCAAATTCAGCCTCCATTGTTTGAACCGAAGTCGTCATTGTTTGAACCGAAGTCGCCATTGTTTGACTCAAAGTCGTCATTGTTTGACCCGAACTCGTCATTGTTTGACCCGAAGCGTTCATTGCTTGAACCGAAGCGTTCATTGCTTGAACCAAAGTCGTCATTGCTTGAACCAAAGTCGTGATTGCTTGAACCGAAGTCGTCATTGTTTGAGGCCCAATCGGCTTTGTTTCGCTTGAATTCCACACTGTTTCCTGCTCAGTTCGCTGGCTTTCAATGCTTTACGTATCCCGGGCACCCCTCTTCCAACCCCGTTAGCGGCACAAAAAAAGGGGGAAAGCTTTCGCTCTCCCCCTTTTCCACAAACACCATACCCTCCCAAGAAACCAGAGGCTCTTACGGCCCCGGAGGCGGCGGCGGTGGCGCATCCGGATCGCCGGGGCCGTGGAGGTCGATGATCACGCGGGCGGCCTCATAACCCGCGTGAAATTCGGGGGAAGTGCTGCGATAGCGCGCCATCAGCCGGTCGAGCTGCTCTTTGAGGAATCCCGCAGTCTCGCCGAAGAGCGTCTCCAGTTCCTCCGTCATCCCCGCGCGTTGGGCTCGCTTCACATCCGGCAAGGTCTTGGCGGTTTCGAAATCCGTCATGGCGGTGTTCAGTGCGGTCATGTCCCCCGCAGTGACTCCGTAATCCACCAGCGCCACGAGCACATCGTTCGCCGCGGTGGCCACGCGTGCCGCCACATCCGTGATCCGCTGGTCCGAGGCGCGGGAAAGATCCGTGGGCGTCAGGTCCATCTCCGCCACCAGAACTTCATTGTTCGTGGTCCGCGCGTAGGCCGCCGTGGCGTCGGCCACCAGCAGGGTCGTCCTTTCCAGCTCCGCCCGGGCATCCGCCTTCTGCACCGTGAAGCCTTTCAGCTCCGCCTCCTGCCTCGTCACCAGGGTGTCGATCGCGTCGATCTTCGTCACCAGTGCCGCTTGCGCCGTCACGTTCGCCGGAATGCTGTTCCATTCCGCCTCTTCTTCCGCTAGATAATCACGGACCGTCTTGTACATTCTGAGTCGATTTCGTTGGTTATCATTCATAACATCCAACGGTTACCGGAAATCATTTCCCCATGTCCATCCCTTTCCAGTTATACCATGCTTTCTCATGGTCTATCTCTTGATTTTCCAAGGATTTTTCATGTCCACTCCCTCATCTCCTTCATTTTGGAAATCCGAAGTTTTTTGCAGAGCGGGGTGGCGGAACCCGGAGGGAAAAGCGCCCGCGCCGCACCTTCTTCCAAATCAAAAATCCAATTCCTGTCCCGGCATAGCCAACGGCGACGACGGAACCTGTCCCGGCATAGCCAACGGCGACGACGGAACCTGTCCCGGCATAGCCTTGGCGAAGCCGGATCAACAAATCGGCCGAAGGCTTGTAGGCCGATTGGACAGGCACGAACGTGCCGTGCCCTGCAAGGGTGAGGAGCCGTGAGGCGGCTCCGAATCAATCATCAATCTTCAATCCAGTCTTCAATCTTCAATCTCTCTGCTCACGTCGCCGCTTCCGCCGCCGATGGATTGACGATTGATGAATGACGATTGTTGATGTGTGATTTTGAAGAACGCGCGGGGAATCCTGAAAGGATTCCGCATCCCAGCCCGGGGTTGGCACAACCCCGGGTGGTGGGCGTGGCGTTTTTTACAACCCTGATTGGGTTGTGCAGGTGCGGACGGGTTGTCGGCCCGTGGCTTGCGGAACGCCGTTGGCGTTCGGGTATGGGCGGGACGGGTGATCCCGGGGTTGTGCCCACCCCGGGCTGGAATGCGCAATCCCGTCGGGATTGAGGGAGATGAGCCGGTTTCCGTTCTTCCGTCGGAGAAATCAGGCATCGGTTGCCATCGTCACCACTCGTTGGTGACGATGGAGAGGTGCGTCATCTATCGGAAATTCCCTGTCGTGCTCCCTGCTTGCAATAGAAACCGGCTCTGGCAATCTGTGTCCGAACCGGTTTCAAATGAGCGCTTCCTTAATTTTTAAGAAATTCATCGGCTAGACCACCTTTCTATCAGTAATTCTAGCTACATCAACACAGCACCGACAATAAACCCATGGATAATACGCTTCTGGCTGTCGTTATAGGCGGCATCCTTACCGGAATTCCCACCATCATCAGCACGGTGTTGAACAACCGCCATGCTCGACGGAAGTCCTTCGACGAGACTGCTTTCAACATTGCCGTCAAGGCTTGGGAGGCTCATTGCAAGATGGCCGAGGGGTGGGCCGCCTCTGGTTATCGGGCCACAGTAGGAGACGTTCAGGGATATGTCCTGTATTCGGTATTGGTCATGGACGCCGCCAGCAAGGGAAAGATGGACAGTAAGAACGCAAGGAAGAGTCTGGAAGATATTCATGATGTGATGAAGATTGTTGATGAGTTTGCAGCAAAAAGGGTAAGCGGAGAATTGAAGAACAAGCCATTCGAGGAAACCGGCGATAACGTCTCAAGTTGACTTCGGGCCACCATCCCCCGGTGTCTCCACATCCACGTTCTCTATGAAAAAATTCCCGAAGCTACTTGTAGGTTTCTTCCTCTCAACGGTTGTAGCCGTATGCGTGCATCTTCGCGGTA